>NZ_QOSA01000049.1:36683-155617 GCF_008368795.1 Bacillus sp. BF2-3 | reverse complement strand
CAGGCCCTTTCTTTCTATTAACGATTATCAATTGTTTCCGGATATAGATCGTGGTTCATCATGCGGTAATCAGCCATTTGTTCATACTTCGTCCCTGGGCGCCCGTAGTTGCAGTATGGATCAATTGAAATGCCACCACGTGGTGTGAATTTCCCCCATACCTCAATATAACGTGGATCCATTAATTTAATTAAATCGTTCATAATAACGTTCATGCAATCTTCATGGAAATCACCATGATTGCGGAAACTAAATAAATACAACTTTAAAGATTTACTCTCTACCATTTTTTGCTCTGGAATATAGCTAATATAAATTGTTGCAAAATCTGGTTGTCCTGTTTTCGGGCATAAACTTGTAAATTCAGGACAATTGAATTTTACAAAATAATCACGGTTTGGATGATTATTATCAAATACCTCTAATATTTCTGGGCTATATTCAAATAAATATTTTGTATTTTGATTCCCTAGTAATGTTACATCTTTTAAATCTTCATCTAATCTTCCTGTCATTTTAAACATCCCTTCTCGTTATACGCCGCGCTTATTTCCCCATACTAACGCATGAAGCTGAGGCAATACTTTTGCATCATTCATCTCTTTACAATTTACAGCTTTATCAATCAGCCATTCATACTTATCTAATAATTTTTTTATAAGCATCGCATCATCCACTGTTTTTGTATCATCGTTTCCTACTTGTAAGAAAAATGGTACCTTTGGATAACGTTCGTGCATCTTAACTGCATATTCAAAATCATGATCATCGAATACTACTACTTTTAAACTAATATCTTTTCCTGCTAGTTTCTGAATAATAGCATCTAACCTCTGAAAATCTGTTTTCATCGTTGAACTTGGTGGTTTTGGAGAAATTGTTATCTCATCAATTTGAAGTAACCAATCTTGCCATTTACTCCCTTGCGTTTCAATTGCCGTTCGCATTCCATTTTCTTTTAATATAGAAAGAAGAAACTCAATATTTTTCAATAATGCCGGATTTCCACCCGAAATCGTAACATGAGAAAAATTTTCTCCTCCAATTGCAACAAGCTCATCCCAAATATCTTCTGGTGTCATCTGTCTAATTTGATCTTTAGCTGATCCATCCCACGTAAAAGCAGAATCACACCAAGCACAGCTATAATCACAACCAGCTGTACGGATAAACATTGTCTTTTGCCCTACAACCATTCCTTCACCTTGAATAGTCGGACCGAATATTTCTAAAACAGGGATTTTACTCATCAAGCATCCACTCCCGTCTTACTTCCGCATAACTAGTCGGCGTCTCAAATAAACGAACAAATTCAACGCGAGCTCCTTTATATTCGTTCACTCTATTCTCTTTTGTTAGTGCTTCTGCCATCTTTTCATAAATCCAAACGACCATATTTTCAGCAGTCGTATTCATTGCAGGTAACGTTTCGTTTAAATAACGATGATCTAGATAAATTTCTATTTCATTCTTCCAAATTTCTTTTATATCTCCAAAGTCAATTGCAAGACCTATTTCATTTACATATCCACTAATTCCAAATACAACTTTATATGTGTGACCATGTAAGTTTTTACATTTCCCTTCATAACAGTGTAAATGGTGTGCTGCATCAAATGTAAATTCCTTGCTGACCATTACTCTTTTATTATGGTATTTGAGTTGTTTACGCTGAATATCCTTGTCCATTTTTTGCAAATTCTCTACGATGCGAAATCCAAAAAAGTTATCCATTAGTTGTTCGCTCCTTCGCGTTCTTGTAGGTACGTATCTAATCCTGCTTTACGAAGTTGACATGCTGGACATTCACCGCAACCATCACCAATGATTCCGTTATAACATGTTAATGTTTTTTCTCGAACAAACTCAAAAGCTCCAAGTTCATCTGATAATTTCCATGTTTCAGCCTTATCAATCCACATAAGTGGCGTGTGAATGACAAACGGGTAATCCATAGATAAATTTAAAGTAACATTTAACGATTTCACAAACACGTCACGGCAGTCTGGATAACCACTGAAATCAGTTTCACATACACCCGTTACAATATGACGTGCTCCAACTTGTTTTGCTAATACAGCAGCAAATGATAAGAAGAGTAAATTTCGTCCATCTACAAATGTCGATGGCAATTCACCTTCTTCATGTGTAATCTCCATATCCGTTCTCGTTAACGCATTTGGAGCAAGTTGATTTAATAGACTCATATCTAGTACTGTATGCTTTATTCCTAGTTCTTTTGCAATTTCCGCTGCACAATCAATTTCTAGCTTATGACGTTGATTGTAATTAAACGTTACAGCTTCTACCTCTGCAAACTGCTCTATTGCCCAAAATAAACATGTCGTACTATCTTGTCCTCCACTAAAAACAACAACTGCTTTTTCTTTTTTCATTTCACTCATTCTCCTTCTCTACTATAAATAAGAAGAAAGAACGTTCTTGAACTGTCACAATAAAAAAACAAAACAATACCTAAGGATATTGTTGTTTCCATAGTTTTTTATAGAGGGAGTTCGCGAACCTCTCCCGCGCAGTGCACGGAATTTCTTCTTTCATTGACATAGCTTATTGTAACATATTGTATACTAGCGTAAAAATTTCTGATTTTTCCGCTATTTATTATTTCATTTCTTTCATTTTATAGTATGATTAATTTAATATAAGAAGAGAGGAGGCATCCCACTGAAATCCTTTATTATTTATCTCTTTTTAAATATATTATTCATCCTGATTACAATGCTCGTATATCATTTATTTTGGAATCAAAAAGGGAAACGCTCTCCTAAATTAAATTCAGCTATATTCATTGTACTCTGTTGCCTCGCTACCGTACTCTGTATTACATTTGCAGCAAAAACAAATAATGGTTTTCAATTTGATATGCGCCATATTGTATTAATTGTCGGTACATTAACGGGAGGGCCTATTGCTGGTGGTTCTATCTTAGTTGTATTAAACATATATCGCTTATTATTAGGTGGGATAGGTGTTTTCCCATCTCTTATCGGTTCTGTTCTTCTATTTATTGTTCTACTATTAACATATAAATTTTTCAATCGAACTTCTAATCGTATAAAAATAACACTTGCTATTATCTACAGTCTCACATACGGATTTAGTTGGATACCCTTCTTTCTTTCAAAGGTTACAAATAAGACTGATTATATACCGCATATTATTGTGTATGAATTATGTTCAATGCTTGGTACGATTCTAATTTTATATTTACTACACATATTACAAACTCAAGTTCGTCTCCAAAACGAACTTATAAATGCTGAAAAGTTTCATTTAATTGGTGAAATGGCAGCGTCTATCTCTCATGAAATTCGCAATCCATTAACTTCAACGAAAGGTTTTTTACAACTGTTACAATCAGATACATGCACTGAGCAGGAACGAAAATTATATATCGACATTGCCATTAACGGCATCGAACAAGCAAATCATGTTCTTACAGATTATTTAACCTTTGCTAAACCAAGCATTGAAAAAGAACAAACATTACAGCTAGAAGAAGAGTTACTACATGCATTGTCGTTAATTACACCGCTCGCTAATTTAACAAATGTACGTACTCATTATATAAAGCAAAGCACTTCTTTTTTTATCGCTGGAGAAAAGCAAAAACTAAATCAATGTTTATTAAATATTTTAAAAAATTGCATTGAGGCTATGCCAAAAGGCGGTGATCTTTATTTCACATTAGTTCCTGATCATAAGCATATTCAGTTATATATAAAAGATACAGGAGTCGGTATGGATTCAGAACAAGTAAAACGTCTTGGTTCGCCCTTTTATTCAACGAAAGAAAAAGGTACTGGACTTGGAATGATGGTCGTATTCAGTGTTGTTCAAGCTATGAATGGGAAAATTGATATTATAAGTGAAAAAGGAATCGGTACAACCTTTTTATTAACTTTTCCACTCATACAAAAAACGTGATGAAATACTCATCACGTTTTTTCTGTTCCTTCAACTAATTCAGCAAAAGCTTTCACTTTTCCGTGCGGTTGTTGATTTTCTTTACGTGCTTTCCAGGCGCGCTCTTCTTCTCGCTTCTTCTTAGACATGTTTTTTCAACTCCTTCTTTTCTTTCTTATTTCTCCATGTAGTATTCCAAAATAAGAAAGAAAACTATGCACGTATCAAAAAAGAAGTGGTTTCCCACTTCTTCCACTTTAGCGTTGCAAAATTGCATGTTTCGCCTCTTTTAACTGCGTAAGATGTCTTTGTTCATGCAAATCAAGAAATTGAACCCATTGATACAAATTCAGATCATTAAAAACAGGATGCTTTAATCCATTTTCAAATAGATCTTTTTCATCTATAACACTATGAAGCGCGTGTAATAGTTCTTGGCGTGAATGTTCTAGCAATTGAATTCCTTGCTGTTTTTTCATTAAAGTTTCTGTTGGTTGCATTTGCTGAGGAGCTTCTCGTTTATGTGTGCGATCAAGCGTAAGTTGGAGGTCTTGAAATGGAGTCATGTTTCTTTCATTTTTTTGTAAAGCATATACAAGGGCAGACGTGACAGATTGTTCAACTAAATGCAAGTGGTGTAAAATTTGAATAATACTCCATTTATCACGGCGTGGCTTTACATTCACTTCTGTGTCATTTAACATTTCAATTTCTGATAATAGCGTGCTTCGAGTAGCCTGTAATAAGTTTACTAAACTTTCTAAACTTACATCCATATTAGATTGAAGCATACTTGTTCCCCCCTTTTGTTGGTGAAAAGAGGTGCTCCTTATTAGAAACACCCCTTTAGCATTCTGAATTTTCTTTTATTATCTCATCATTTTCCCATTATGTCGATGTTAAACATGTGAAAAAAAGCGCATGTTTTTTACAATTTTGTGTCGTCAATCGCATGTAACCATGCTTCAATTTCTGTAATAACACTTTTCACACAGCCTTCAGCAAATGGTGATGTTAAATTTGCAACCTCTACTAATTCTAAGAACGATTTACTTCCACCTTGTTGGCACAGATTCACATAATCTTCCCACGCCTCTTGTCTATTATCTCTTGCACGTTTCCAAAATTGTAGCGCACAAATTTGAGCAAGCGTGTAATCAATATAATAGAACGGTGAGCTATAAATATGCCCTTGACGTTGCCAAAAACCACCGCGCTCTAAATAATCATTCTCCTCATAATCACGATGTGGTAAATATTTCTTCTCTATGTTACGCCATGCTGTCTTACGCTCTTCAGGTGATGCTTCAGGATTTTCATATACATAATGTTGATATTCATCAACAGATACACCATAAGGTAAAAACAGAAGTGCTGAACTTAAGTGAGAGAAGTAATATTTATCTGCATCTTCTTCAAAGAATAGCTTCATCCATGGCCATGTAAAGAATTCCATACTCATAGAGTGGATTTCACACGCCTCATATGTTGGCCAATTATATTCTGGAATTTCAAATTTACGACTTTCATATACTTGGAAAGCATGACCTGCTTCATGTGTTAATACGTCAATGTCACCAGATGTTCCATTGAAGTTTGAGAAAATAAATGGCGCTTTATAATTCTCAATATATGTACAATATCCGCCACCAGCTTTTCCTTTTTTCGCAACTAAATCTAATAAATCATTATCTAGCATGAAATTGAAAAATTCATCTGTTTCAGCCGATAACTCTTTATACATTGTCTTTCCATGATCAACAATCCAATCCGCATCTCCTTTTGGAGTTGGGTTACCTGTAGCAAACTCAAAGTTTTCGTCGTAATAAGCTAACTTCTCTACACCGATACGTGCTTGTTGTCGCTTTCTTAATTCCGTTGTAACGGGAACGATATAATCTAGCACTTGCTGACGGTAATTAGCCACCATCTCCGCATTATAATCTGTACGGTACATTCTTGCATATCCAAGTTCAACAAAGTTTTTGAAACCTAAAGATTTTGCGATTTTCGTTCTCACTTTAACAAGCTCATCATAAATACGATCTAGTTCTTCCTCATTTCCAGCTAAAAATCCGTAGTATGCTTCACTTGCTGCTTTACGTTCGCTTCTTTCTTTTCCTTGCATAAACGGAATCAGTTGCGATAACGTTCTTTCTTCTCCAGCAAAGTCAATTTTTGCAGATGCTAATAACTGTGTATATTGCGATGATAATTTATTTTCTAATTGTAAATCTTTCACGACTTCATCTGAATATGTTTTTAAATCACATTCTGCTAGAGCAAATAATTGTTTTCCATAATACGCCTCTAATTCTTCACGAAATGGAGAATTAATGAGTGCCTTATAATATTTTGTACCATATCCTTGTACAACTGGAGAGAATTCATCAAAGAAATCCTGCTCCTCCTTATAAAAAGTATCCGTCGTATCAACAGAATGGCGAATGTAACAAAGGTTTCCCATTGTACCAAAATCGTTGCGAATCTCATTAATTGAATGAATGACTTGTTTTTGTTCTTCTACAGTTTTTGCGTTATCAAACTTCTCTAAAGCAACAGTAAATTTCTCTTTTAACTCTTCAATATTTGGGCGTTTATATTCATAGTCTTTAAATGACATGAACGAGCCTCCTCTCCATTACATACCTTTATTATAATTCAATACGTATTCTTGAATTCCCTCTTAATTTTCAACAAATTTCGGCAGTGATTGCCCTGAGCTCATTACAAATAAAAAAGCCTTGGATTTATTTATCCAAAGCTCCTTTGGAACATATTATTTTTCATACTTCCCAATTTTTTTTAATAAATCAAGTAATTCATCTTTTTCATCTTTCGTTAACATTTCAAAAGACTGATGTATAACTTTCTCATGCCCCGGAAAAATAGAAGCAATAAAGTTCTCGCCAGACTCAGTTAATTGCGCGTAAATAACACGTCTGTCATTCGGACATGGAATTCTCTTTACTAATCCCTTTTTCTCCAGCTTATCTACAACATATGTAATGCTGCCACTAGCTATTAAAATACGCTCACCAATTTGCTGAAGTGGTTGACCGCCTTTATGATATAGCAGTTCTAATACAGCAAATTCAGTTGGATTTAACCCGTTACTTTGTATAGATTTATTTGTAGTATCCATAACAGAACGATGTACACGAGATAATGCAATAAATACTTTTAAAGATTGAGAAATATCTTCTCGTTCATTATTTGATGTCATACAAATTTCAACCCTTCACTTAAATTCTCAGCAATAAAAAGAAAATGCCAGTTCATACTTCCTGTGAATTCCGAATGAGCATTCACTCATCCATTTCCTCTCCCCTAATATATTAAGAATCATTCTTGAATAAAAACATGACAATTTTAACATAGTTTATATATAATGATAATAAAAAAAGAAGGAGTACCACATTTGAAAGTCAAATTCCAAAGCATAATTGTATATATATTGCTTGTTATCCTACCGACAATAGGGATTGGTGCTACATTTTATTCGTATCATACATATAAAATGAAACAGGAAAACAAATTATCTGCTCATACAGTTCTCTTTTTATATAGAGATTATTTGGATCATCATCTTGGTGAAGCAATTTCCGCTTTAGACATGCTTGCAAAAGTTGTAGGCACCGAGACTGGTAATATAAATGGTATTAAACAAATTGTACATGATACAGATGGAAACGATGCACGCTTTTCTGGTCTATATTACGCTACACCAGAAGGAGTCATTACAATCGCATCTGAAGATGAATCAAAGCCTATAGATGTTTCAGACCGTAAATATATTCAAGACGCACTCCAAACTAAAAAAACCACTGTATCATCAGTCATTACTGATCGCGTTCTTGGACATAAAGCTATTATGATTGCTGCCCCCATATTTAATAAACAGAAGGAGCTCTCAGGATTATTATTAGCTAGTTTACGCTTTGATTACATTTCATCTTCTTTAAATGCCATTAAACCACAATACCATTTTGAGGTAACTGATAAACATGATGTAGTTTTTCTAACCGATGATAATAACGACACAAGTGATACGCATTCTAATATGCTTACTACCCCACTCCAAAGATTAAATTGGAAGGTCTCTGTTTCTCCATTACCTATTCATCAAAAAACCTTATACCAGTGGGTTGCAATAGAGTGTATAGCTACTTTATTTTTAATGTCTATTTTATTTTTACTTGCTCAATATATGTTGTTAAAACGTCAAACAAAAATTGAAAGGCAACAAAATGAACTACAAAAAATTGAATTAGTTGGAACTTTTGCAGCGAGTACAGCACACGAAATCCGTAATCCTCTTACTGGAATTAAAGGACTCGTCGCTCTATTAAAAGAGAAATATAAAGGTGAGCAAGATCAGTTCTACTTTTCCGTAATTGAACAAGAAATAGAGCGAATCAATGAAATTGTAAGTGAATTTCTTATTCTCGGAAAGCCAACCGCCATCATCGAACAAACGTATGATGTAAGAAAAATTCTAAATGAGGTAGCATTAATTATTCAATCTGAGGCGAATTTACATAACATTGTATTCCATTTACATTTGCCAGACCATCCTGTTCATATCCGTTGTTCGAAAGACCATATGAAACAAGTGGTTTTAAACATTACAAAAAATGCAATTGAGGCCATGACTTCTAGTGATACACTAACCATTGTAGTAAAAAACAATGAAACACACGCACAATTGCAGATTATAGATACTGGAAAAGGGATTCCGCAACATATTCAAAAACACCTCTTTCATCCGTTCTTTACTAATAAAGATACTGGAACAGGTCTTGGACTTGTCATATGTAAACGAATTGTAGAGATGTATAATGGGCATATTTTTATTGACAGTACAGAAAACGAAGGAACAGCAGTTCATATCGAAATTCCGTTACACATAGTATAATTATCCTTATCCTATAAGGGTAATTATACTTATTTCATAAAACCAGCCACAAGCATTCGCCAAAAATTATTTGATTTTCCTTCATACCCGATTTGGAAAATAGGTATTTTTATAATTGAAAACCATTTCGGTGTTTGTTTTTCTTTATAACATTGATATTGTAAAATAAGCTTGTCCAATTCTTGACTAACTTGAATTGTCTCCCTACTATTTAGCCCACTTGTTAATCCTAGTTGAATCATTTCTTCACGTTTCATATGAATATCACGTGAAAGCTTTTCTAATGTGTACTTCCTTTTTACAGTAAACATCCATATCCCCCTTATTATACTTCCATGCTCTTAACTTCACTTCTCCATTGACTTTTTTAACTACTTAATCATATGCAAATTTGAAGAATCAGAAATTTTAACATTTTCTCCCTGTAATTTACAAATCTTTACCCTCACTTTGAGAATTATTACAAATTATTCTATCTTTGTAAATACATTCGCAATAATAGACATTTTTTTCATCTTGTTTTTTTATAAATGCTACGTAAACCGGGGATTCTTAATTTTCCACCTACTTTTCTTCGACATTTTTTGTTTAATTTATATAAAAAAGCAAAACATAATGATGATTGATAAAGTGAAACTTTAATCAGTGTTTTTTGTTCAGCCCCCACTGATTATTAGCATTCACCAATCGGGTAGGCAGTGAATCTCCCACCTATCCAGCCCAATGTTGAGGTGGGAGTCTTACTCCCCACAAATAGCGGGATAACAATAGAAAGGAAATATTTATATGCGAAAATATACGATTGCATTATTCATCATTGTTTTGTTTTTACCGTCCTTCTTATTTCCTATTCAAGCAAATGCTCATACGAATAAAGTTGCTATTGTCATTGATGATTTCGGAAATAATATGAAGGGGACTAATCAAATGTTATCACTTCCCATTCCACTCACTGTTGCTGTTATGCCTTTTCTTCCTTCCACAAAAGAAGATGCAATAGCTGCCCATAAGAAAGGCCATGAAGTTATTATACATATGCCAATGGAACCTATAAAAGGTAAAAAAGAATGGCTTGGGCCGAAAGCAATTACAACTGATTTAAGCGATGAAGAAATAAACAACCGACTTGAACAAGCGATTCAAGAAGTACCGCATGCAATTGGAATGAACAATCATATGGGGTCAAAAATAACAGCGGATGAAAGAATTGTTCGCCTTATACTTGCTGCTTGTAAAAAACACGGTTTATTTTACTTAGATAGTAAAACGAATCCTAATAGTGTCGTCCCAAAAATCGGAAAAGAATTAGGAGTTCCTATTATTGAAAACCAACTATTTTTTGATGATGTGTATACAGCAGGACATATTTCAAAACAAGCCCAATTACTCATCAAAAAAATTCAAGAAAAACCTATTATGGTAGCTATCGGGCATGTGGGCCCTCCAGGTGAAATTACATCACGCGTTATTGAAACTTCTATCCCTAAAATTCGTGAGCATGCAGACTTTATTTTCTTATCTGATCTAGCATTATCCCCGCCTCCTGTTTCAAAATAAAGTTCATTACTCACATAAAGTGAAACTTTAATCAGCCCTCACCAATTGGGCTTTTATGGGCAATCCGTCCCCCCACTTAACTTCTTTACTTGCGCTGAATTTTGAGGCTCGGATTTTACTGCCCACAAATGGCGGGACAAAAAAGTACCTATCTATATATAACAGATAGGTACTTTTTTTAACTTAAATATAATCTACATGACTCACTCTGAATCCTTTTTTCTCTATTTTTCCGATTAATTGCTTTAATCTTGTTTCATCTAACTCATCTGATATATTTACAATAACGCGGCGGATATATTGATCACCGTTATCTAACGTAAATAGGCCACCGATATTATATGCTTTTAACAATGTCCCAAGCTCTTTAATCGTTCCCTTACAATCTTGTGTTGCAATTGTTAATATATAACCACCTGTTCGCATACCAAATGAATCTTCAATAACATCAAATATATTCGAATGCGTTAACATACCGACAAATTCATTATAATCATTTAGCACGGCTAAAAACGGAAGCCGACGAATTACATAAAAAGCTCTGAAGAATGAATCCTTTTCAAAAATAAATGCATTGGAATCATCAAGCATATCCCCTGCACTTACATGCTCTAATCCGCTATTGCATTTTTTTTCTAATAAATCTACTTTATAAATAATCCCCGTGAATTTCTTCTCATCTTCTGCTAATACCGGGATGGCTCGAAATCCCGTTTCGTTCATCATTTGCAGTGCCTCTTCACCAGAATCATTTATCTTGCAAAATGTTACTTGCTGCTTTGGCAGAAAATGATATTTAACTCGCAAAATATGTTCCTCCTTACATGTCAACATGTAATCTATATATAATAAGGAGACCTATATTTTATGAGTGAAATTATTTTTAAAACGCTTTCATTTGTTTATTAACTTGTATCCATATCACATCCATTTTTATATAACAGAGCTCCTTGCACCCTTAATCATTAATAACTTTACATGATAGTTCATTAAATATTCTATACCCTCTAGCCATTTTTTCGCTTCTTCTGGCGTTTTTCCCCACACAATCATGCCGTAATTATGAACAAGAACTACTCCTCCACCTTCAATGAAATTCGGAACATTGCTTTCTAATAAATCAGCGAATTTTTTTTCATCTTCTACAATTGGAATTGTCATTTCTGTTATACCTTCTTTTCCGAAAACACGCTCCACACTGCGTTTATCGAACGTTACTTCTCCTTCTTCCCCATATAACTCTGATATTAAATGACTATCTACAGTCTGCACTTGTAAAATACATCCTGCACTACTTTTTTTATAAATATCCGCATGCATAAATGACTCTGCAGCTGGTTTTTCTTCATTTTCAAATACTGACTCGCACATGCAATTTACGACAATAAAATCTTCTTCCGAAAATAGCCCTTTATCTCTTCCCTCAACATTTACTAAAAATGTTAACGGCTCTTTTGACGTACATAGCGATAAGCTAATTTTGGTACCATAAAACCAATCACGAAGTGCCAATTCAGATTTCACATCTTTTAATTCATTCCATTTCTTCAGAAAAAATAACATTTCGTCACCCCCGGCATAATATTCATATAAGGTTCGAATCCTTTCTATGTAAAAGGAATATTTTTTGATTATTCTAAAAATTTAATTGAATTATCACATGAGAACGCTTTTTTGTCAATATAGTTTCGTGGTTCTTCTTTAAAATAGGCTATTCATATGTCTATACTCCTATCTATTTCATTTTGCACATAAAAAATACGCTATTCTTTAATTAAAGAATAGCGTATTTTCCTCATTTTTTATTCCGCATTAACGGGCAGCCCGATTGGTGAGGGCTACTAATCAGTGGGGAATGAACAAAACCCCCACTGAATAAAGTTTCACTTTATTTCTTTATTGCATTATACAAAAACTGCGCGTATTGTTCACGTGTTACGAAATTATCTCCTAAAAAATTCCCTTCCCCGTCGCCTTTTGATATTTTATTATCCACTAAAGCTTTCACATATCCTTTCGCCCAATGGCCATTTGGTACATCTTTAAAATTCTCTGCACTATTTTCATTTTCTTTTAACTGAAATACTCTTTGTAGTACTACTGACATTTCATATCGAGTTAATACTCCATCCGGACGGAACATACCATTTCCATAGCCTGTCATAATTCCAGCTTGAACCACTGCATCAATAGCCGTTTCATACATATTTCCTTTCGTATCTATAAATGCCGTTTTTTGTTCTAGATTATTTTCTAATTTTAAATACCTTTGTATTAGAAGTGCTACTTGTCCACGAGTAATGTTATCACCAAATCCAAATTCACCATTTCCATAGCCTATAAATAATTTTTCTTTCGCTAAGTAATTAATTGCTTCTTCTGACCAATGTCCCTTTGGTACATCTTTAAATTCTACCACTTCTGTTTTCTCATCTTCTTTAGATGTATTACCGTCTTTACTTTCTACTACATTTTGAATAACAGATCCTGTAAAGAAGATTCCTGTATCCGCGAATGGATCTTTCACACCAAATTCATATACTTTCTCACCTGGTGTACTCCATTTCACTACACCATTACTATACGTACCATTATCGCTCTTCAGACGGATTTTCGTAGAAATCTCACCATCTTTTTCATATATAGGTACTTTTACTTCTTTATTTACTTCTGTTTCCTCTAAAAATACTTTTTGATTTTGGACATTAATATAAGCCGTCTTACTTAGTTCTATAACTGGTCGGACATCACGGATTTCATTTGCAACAAAACTTAGAAATACTAATTTTTTTAAATTACTAACTGGTGATAAGTCTGAAATATAATTCGCTTCTAAATCAAGCTTTTGTAAGTTTACTAAACTTGATAATGGAGTAATATCCTTTAACTCATTGTTAGGTAAGTGTAATTGTTTTAACTGTGTCATCTTACTTAGAGGAGTAACATCTTTTATTTCATTTTTCCCGATCCACAATTCTTCTAATTGCTTCATTTGCTCAATGCCGGATAAATCTTTAACTTTATTACGTGTTAATACTAAGTCTGTTAAAGGTAATGAATATAACGCTTTAATATCTTCAATTTGATTACCTGCTAAAGTTAAGTATGTTACATTTTTCAAAGCGCTTAATGGAGCAACGTTCGTAATTTTATTATTTGCTAAATTCAAGTAATCTAGTTGTTCCATTTTCGCTAATGCTGTTACATCTTCTATTTGGTTGCCTGATAGATATAAACTTTTTACATTTTTCATTTCAGTTAGTGGTGCAACGTTTGTAATTTTATTATTACTTAAATCAAGAGATTCTAAATTATCCATCTTAACAAGTGGCGTTACATCTGCAAATTCATTACCACGCAAAGCTAAATGATTTAATTGCTTTAAGTTCGCAAAGAACGACGGGTCTTTTATCTTCGCATTCGCAACTGTTAAAGATTTTAAATTTGGCATATATTTTAATGCACTATAATCAAGTATCTCATTTGTATTTAAAAATAAATCCTTTACTTGTAATAACTCTTCTTTCGTAATTGGTGTATTTAAATCTTTTCTATTAAATACTTTTTTATTCACAAGTTCTCTTAATTTGTTATCTGTTATCATATTTTGATTATCAACTGGATTATCCGTTTCCGTATTTCCTGAATTAGAGTTATCATCTGGTTTCTCTGTTTCTTTGTTACCTACAGTTGGATCTTTAATTTCAAATTGAACTTGATATTTGTGATCATATCCAATAGCTGGAATAAGTATATGCATTTGCATATTGTGCTTCTTCTCAAACTCGCCAATTTCAAATTGAACTACCTTCGTTCCATTCTTCCTCTTATCTTCTGACAAAACCTTCACATCATGAAATACACCAGGCTGGTTTTTATCTTCTATTCTAAGATATTGAAAATAATCGCTATCTTGCATTGTTACAGTGACAATTTTTTTGCCAGCTGCAATCGTTACTTTAGGATCTTTTATATATTGAGAAACCATAGATGGCTCATCTTTTTGGTCCTTATATATTTTAATCTCAGTATCATACGTGCGATCACTCGCTGCTGCTACCGATTGATTTGCTTCAACTTTTAATGCCGCTAATGCTGGAGTAGAATACGTAGCAAATGGAATTGCTAATGTTGTCGCTACTACTAGCGCCTTCATATAATTTTTTTTCAAAATAATATCCCCTATCATATACAATTTTTATAATTGATAACCCTTATCAATTACCCACAAATAAATGATAATGAATATCATTATCATTGTCAATGAGAATATTACATTAAATTTATATTTTTAAAGATAAAAAATAAAAAGCCCTTTATTCAAAGGGCTTTTTTACCTATCGTATGAAGAATTTCACTTTTTTCCTTCTCATTGATGACACCAATTTTTTGCAAAATATTCGCGTACAATACAAGTTTATTATATATTCGTTCTGACATGTTCTCCCTTCTTTCCTTCGACCAACTTTTTTTGTATTGGTAAATTATATGAAAGAGATGAGAAAATGTGTCCACTTTTTGCATAAATGCAAATCTTTTATTTTACGATTTGCAGACAATAAAACTCCCTCCTAAAAATTAGGCGGGAGTTTAGGTACTTTCACTTTATTTAACAAACTGTCCACTGAATATTATGCTTCATAAGTTCTTCTTCAAAACTATATGGCATTTTTTTATCACAAATTACATGTTGAATACGTGAAAATGCTGCTATACGATAATTCCCTTTCACGCCTACCTTCGTATGATCACATAAAATATATGTCTTCTCAGCTAATTTCATCATCGCCTCTGACAATTTCGCTTTCTCTAATTCAAAGCTGGAAACTCCAAAACTAGGTAATAACCCATCAATCGAAACGAACGCTTTATGAAAATGGAATTGCTGTATTACTTGCTGAGAAAAAGACCCTGATACACGCGAATGCTTTGGAGATACTTTTCCACCTATAAATAAAACTTCACCGTGAAACATCTTTTTATTAATAGAAGAAATTAATTGTGTTGCGACTGGAAATGAACTTGTTACAATCGTTAAGTTTTTACGATGAACAAGGTATGGAACCATTTGAAGCGGTGTACTTCCATCATCAATTGCAATGACATCACCATCTTCTACAAATGTCGCTGCTTTATAACCAATTCTTTTCTTCTCTTCTATATGTAGCATTTCTCTTTCTAACATTGGCGCCTCTACCCCAGCGCCTGGAAGTTGAACAGCTCCACCATACACTTTTTTCAGCTTCTTTTCACGATCTAATTCTTCTAAATATCGACGAATCGTTTCTGTTGATACAGCAAATTCTCTCGCTAATTCTGAAACCTTTACTTTTCCTTTAAATTCTACCTTTTCAAGAATGGTTCGCTTTCTTTCTTCTCCTACTACAGACATAGATTCACCTCATTTATATCTCCCTCATAAGCTTCCTTACTTATACAAAGTTATAATTTTCTTTGTAAGTAGAAACTTCTTCATGAATATGAATACCGCGCTTTGCTAGTTCATCAAAAATTAATTGTGGATTTTCAAAAGCTTCTTCAGGCGTAACAACACCCACCCTACTTACATTTCCAGTTGCAATTAACTCTGCAGCAATCCCAAATGGAATACCGACGTTTCTCGTATACGCCCTTAATTTTTCCCATCCTACAACAGAACCATCAGATAACGGATGTGTATGATATAACACATGTCTTTGCTTCTCATTATTTTTCATACCTATTACTTCTACATGAAGTGCATAACCATAAAGCTCTGTTTCTTGTCCTTCTTTCGATTGCAATAAATACTGCGAAATACAATCCATAATGCCTATTTCTTTCCCGTTTATTTCAATCTGATCATTACGCAATATGCCGTAATCATATAAAGCACGTACAAGTTGCATATTTTGCTTCGGCCAAGTTCCTCTCGTCTCTATCAGTTTGACACCTTTATTTTCTAGTGCCTTTGCTAACGTAATCGTTTCAGAATGCGGAATGATATACTGCGTTTCCTTACCATAAGGCGCTGGCAATTCTATTTCTCTCGGACGCGCAAACGGAAGTACTTGTTTAAATTCACCATCTTCATACACTGTACGCGATGGTAAATGTGGATCATATTCATATGTCGTTGTCTCTGTAATTGAAGCAGAAAAAGCAATCGGACGATACGAACCGTGACTTACGCGGACAGACTCTACAGTATCCAGTTGATTTGCTGCATGCATTGCCATCATTTGCGTTACACCTGGCGTCATACCAAACCCAGGCAAACATGTTTTTTCATTTTGAACAAATATAGCATGCGATTCATTTTCTTCACCAAATCCATTTAAGTTCACACCATGACAGCCTGCTTCTGCAATACAGCGAGTCGACAATCCATTTAGCTTTATCGTCGTACCGTCCATTACAATGTCATAACCTTTCATTTTTGCAACCGTATCCTCGTGATTTGTTACATCTACTTTTACAAAATCAACACGAGGATCGTTGAGCCATTCTACTACTTTACGGCCCTCTTCCTCGTTAAAATCGGCTACAGTAATCGTCTCAAAAGATGAAAATTGAACTAAATCCAAAATAGCTTCACGACAAATTTTACCTGCTCCACCTAAGCAAAATACTTTCACCCAATAACAACTCCTTTAGCAATACTATCAACTAAGCGATTAATATCTTCTTCATGTACATCACCGATATTTCCAATGCGGAACGTATCTACTTTCGAAATTTTCCCAGGGTAAATAACAAATCCATAACGCTTTAATTCGTTATATAACTGTTGAAACTCAAACCCCTCTTTTGGATAAATGAAAGATGTAATAATAGGAGATTGATATTTCTTATCTACTAGTGGCTTAAATCCGATTTCTCCCATTCTATTCACTAGTAGTTTTTGATTGTTGTAATATCGATTGTAACGTGCTCTTACTCCACCTTCTTTTTCTAGCTCAAGTAGCGCTTGATAAAAAGCATGTACAACATGTGTAGGTGAAGTAAAACGCCATTTCCCATTTTGTTTTTCCATCGTTTCCCACTGATCATATAAATCAAGAGATAAAGAGCGTCCTTGCCCTTTACACTTCAATAATTCATCACGTTTTGCGATTATAAATCCGAATCCAGGAACCCCTTGAATACACTTATTTGCACTACTAATTAAAAAATCAATTTGTAAATCAGCAATGTCTATTTCAATCCCGCCGAAACTACTCATCGCATCAACAATTGTAACCTTTCCATACTGCTTTCCTAATTTACATACATCTACAATTGGATTTATAATGCCTGTCGTTGTTTCACAATGAACAACTGCAATATGCGTAATCTCTTTATCTTCTTCCAATAACTTTTCTACTTCTACAATATTAGTAGGTTCCCACTCTTCTGTTTGGCTGACCACTACATCAATCTGTAACATCTCTGCCATTTGTACAATGCGCTTACCGTACGCACCATTTGTACAAACGAGAAGCTTCCCATTTCCCGGAATAACAGAGCCAATTACTGCTTCAACTGAAAACGTACCGCTTCCTTGCATTAACACTGTTGTATATTTCTCTTCTTCCTTCGTCGCTAACGATACAAGTTTAGCTCTTACTTCTTGCACCATCGTATTATATTCAACATCCCACGTACACCAATCGTATAGCATAACTTCTTTTACTGATTTTGTTGTCGTTAATGGTCCTGGTGTTAATAATAAGTAGTGATTTTCATTCATGATCCCGTACCCCTTTTATGAAATAATAAGTTCTTGTTTCTCGATATGTTCCATTACGTTTTCAAGCTCCTGCATCGTTTCAATCGTAAAATGAGCCCCATTTTCAACAAACCGATTACGAACTATTTCTATTTTTTCACGAAGCTCTACCGAATCCATACTCTCCACTTCCTCTTCCGTTAAACCGAGCTCACTACTTCCAAGAATTACACCAACTGTCCACATTCCAGCATTTCTACCTTCTTTCATATCTGATACTGTGTCCCCTACTTTTATCATATGGTTCATCGGATACACACCAAGTTCCATTGCATTTTTATAGCACATCCATGGGTATGGGCGGCCTGCTGGAACATCATCTGGCGTAACAAGAAAATCAGGTTTATATCCTTGTAACGCTGCTTCCTTTGCTACAATTTCCATCATTTCTCTCGTATAGCCCGTTGTTGAACCGATTTTAATGCCTCTCTCACGTAAAGAAGCGATTACTTCTTTTACCTCATCAATCGGCGTAGCATAACTTGGTAAAATAGAAAAGAGAATTTCTTCAAACTCTTCATACATCTCATGAATGTCTGCTTCTGTTGGTAATTGACCGAAGACACGCTTCCACTCATCCGCAATACGAGGCATTTCTGTTAGTGCCCTTACATGATCTATTTTTAATAATCCCATTGGCTTACGTGCTTCTTCTGCTGTAATTTCAACGCCACGTTTTTGAAAAATCTTCATGAATACTTCTAGCGGTGCAAAACATCCGTAATCAACCGTCGTACCTGCCCAATCAAAAATAACTGCTTCAATTTTCATTCTGTCCATCACCCTTCTTACTTATCTTTTTTGCCATTGTGAAGTTCGGTTACGAAGTGCTTTCGTTCCCCATTCATATACAACTCTCACTACAATATTTGTAACAACAATAAGTACACTCATTGCAGCTGCTGGCGCTACATTTCCTGCATCATCCATATTTACGATTGATACGGCAGCTAGTTTAAAATCAGCTGCATATAGGAATACAACTGCCGATACAGTTACCATTGAATTTACGAAGTAGTACATTACCATTTCTAAAATTGCTGGTAAACACATTGGTACTGTTACTCGGAAGAATGTTTTATAAAACGGAATACCCATCGACTGCGAAACAAGCTCAAACTCTCGGTCTAATTTCTTTAAGGCAGTCGTTGCCGTGACAAATGTTACAGAATAAAAATGAATGATATTTACTAGTACTAATACAGCGATTGTTCCGTATAAAGAATGAAACGGATTCGTTACTGATAGTCCAAGAATTTGAATCGTTGGTTGACTAAAGAAAAAGACATATCCTAATCCGAGTACTAAACCTGGTATCGCTAACGGCACTATAGAGAAAAAGTAACCTGTTTTTCTGAAAAATTGTAGCTGGTCTATTTTCTCAATTGCATATGCGAATGCAAATGTTAAAATCGCCCCAATAACTGCTGTAACTGCTGAAACAATTACGCTATTTTTAAATGCTTCAAGTCCATCTCCTGTTAAACTTGAAAAATTAAAATGCTCAAATGTAAAACTCATATTATATGGCCATACTTTCACACTTGCAGCAATACCAACTGCAACAAATAATAGAATGATCATAAGGGTAATCACACTACAATATATGAATGAGATTACATCTCTTTTCTTATTAGCTATTATTCTGTACGGTACTGCTTTTGAAGATAAGAAATTCGCCTGCTTTCTTTGCGTAATACGATCAACTACAAATGCGAATATAGCTGGGATTAATAAAATCATTCCGACAGTTGCACCCATCGGCATATTTTGCTGTCCAATTACTTGTTTGTATACGTCAGTAGCAAGCACATTATATTGCCCACCAACAATTTTTGGTGCCCCAAAATCAGTAAAACTAAGTGTAAACACAACAAACATTGCACTAATTAATCCGTACTTTACACTAGGTAAAGTAACCGTGAAAAATTGCTTTGTTTTACTGGCTCCTAACATATTAGAAGCTTCATATAAACGATAATCAGATCCTTGAAAGGCAATTAGCAATATGAGAAAGGCTTGCGGAAATGTATACATAACTTCAGCTATTACAATTCCTACTGGTCCATATAAAGGGATTTGTATACCTTCAAATAAACCAAACATTCCTTTCGTTACTAGCCCTTGATTACCAAATAAATATGTAAGTGCTATACCGTGCATCATCGTTGGTGCAAACAATGGTAATAACGCTACATACTGAAATACGCGCTTTCCAAAAACATTCGTACGGGCAATTGCATATGCGTAAACGAATGCGATTGCAACTGAAATAATTGTTGTTGCGCCCGAAATCCATACTGTATTTTGTAAAGACTGAACTAAAGTTGGTGTTGTGAAATATTTACTGAAATTCGATAAACCAACGAAAACTCCATCTTTATTATAAAAAGCTTGTGTAAATAGTTGTAATAGCGGTAATACAAGTATGATAAGGAAAGAAAAAATCATACCGATAATTACGAGCCTTTGGATCCATTCCTCTTTCCCTATACTTCTCTTAATCTTTTTTTTCGTACTTTCTACCTTATAGTTTTCTAACATCTCCATCTATACAATGACCTTCTTTCCATATGACAACATATGATTTTCTGAGAAAGAGATTTGAATCGGCTTTCCTTTTCTAATAGCCGTTGCTTCTACTTCTGATGCTAATATATCCACTACAATTTTCTCATTATAAAGGTGTGTGTTTTCTTCTAAGACTCGCACTTCCGTCCGATATACAGATCCGCGAAATTCCATACTTTCCACAACTGATTTAATACCGTCCTTTTGTACAATTGTTACATGTTCAGGACGAATTGCATGTTCTTCGTTATTTTTCGAAAAGAAATTAATAGAACCAATAAAATCTGCCACAAACGGATTGGCTGGTCTTTGATAAATCTCCTCTGGTGTTCCAATCTGCATAATTTCCGCATGATTCATTACAACAATTTTATCAGCCATCGTTAATGCCTCTTCTTGATCATGCGTTACCATAATCGTCGTTACTCCTATTTTCTCTTGCAAATCACGCATTTCCCTACGTAATTTTTCACGCACTTTTGCATCTAAAGCTGATAACGGCTCATCGAGTAACAAAATATCTGGAGACAGAGCGAGCGCACGTGCAAGTGCTACTCGCTGCTGTTGTCCACCAGACATTTGAGCAGGATATTTATCTTTTACATTCAGCAAATCTACAAGTTTTAACGCATCTAGCGCTTTCTCTTTCACTTCTGCTTTCCCATATTTTTTTGTCTTTAAGCCGTATTCAATATTTTCAAGTGCTGTTAAATTCGGAAATAAAGCATACGATTGGAAAACCATTCCGAAGTTTCTCTTTCCAGGAGGCAATGCTGTAATATCTTTTCCATTCACAGCTATACTGCCAGTCGTTGGTTCCTCTAGTCCCGCTAAAATGCGAAGCAACGTCGTTTTCCCACAGCCACTTGGGCCTAATAAACAAACAAACTCATTTTTTTTCACAGTAAAAGAAATATCTTTTAACGCTGTAAATGCATCAAACTGTTTTTGAATGTGTTGAATTGATAAATATTCGCTCATTTTTCTCTCTCCCACTCACTTACTTTTTCGGTTCTGCTTTTTGGCCAAACTCTTTTTCCCATTTTTCTAAAATTTCGTCACGATTTTCTGCTGCCCATTTAAAGTCATTCTTTTTATATAATTTTTCCGTAACATCTTTCGGGAATCCCTCTGGAAGTTTATAGTCATTTTTAATTGTCGCAAATCCATTTTTCTCAAAGTATAACTTCATTACATCATCAGTAATTGCCCAATCTAAAAATGCTTGCGCTAATTTATCATTTTTCGCATTATCTTTCTTAATAAGTGCGTTCGCTTCTACTTCCCATCCTAATCCTTCTTTCGGCAGTACAACTTCAACTGGTGCACCTTTTTGTTTCTCTTTTAAAGCACTATAAACCATTGATACACCGACTGGATATTCACCTGCTCCTGCTAATTTTGCTGGTTTTGAACCTGAATGCGTATAACTTGCCATATTATCATGAAGTTTCTTCATGTAATCCCAGCCTTTATCTTCACCCATAATTTGTAGCCATGCAGAAACTGTTAAAAATCCTGTTCCAGATGATGCTGGATGTGGCATAACAAGTGTTCCTTTATACTCTGGTTTCGTTAAATCTTCATATGATTCTGGCATCGGTAAATTTTTCTTCTTTAACTCTTCTTTATTTACAGCAATCCCCGTCATAAATGCAGTATTTCCTACCCATTTTTCAGGTTGCTTATCATCTTTAAATTGTGGAAGAACACGATCTGCTCCTTTTGGAGAGTATCCTTTTAACATATCTTTTTTATCTAAAGCTAATAGACTTGATGCCGCAGTTCCCCATACAACATCTGCTTGTGTATTTTTCCCTTCAGCTAGTAATTTCGCAGTAATAACTCCTGTTGAATCACGTACAATGTTCAATTTCACATCAGGATATTTCTTTTTAAAGGAATCAAGATAAATTGGTACAAGCTCTTCTTCAATGGCTGTGTAAACAGTTAATGATCCAGATAATTTGTCATCTTTCACTTTCGCTCCAGCACTTTCTTCTTTCTTTGCACCACACCCCATTAATAACGAAAATACCATTCCAGTCGCTACAGCTTTAAAGATTGTTTTTTTCACTGTTTCTCTCTCCTTTTACAAATCTTATGTACAACTCAAATATAAACAACTAGTGTAAAAGCAGTATTAAACCAACATTAATCTTTTGTTTGTTGTTTGTTTTTGTGTAATACGTTGCTACTTCTATGTTTTTTCGCATTTTTCTGCTAATAGAAAACACTAAATTTACAAATAATTAAAAAAACCTTTATAATCCCACAAAAAAATGAGGCGTTTGTAAAAAACGCCTCATTTTTGTTTCCCTTTTTTTGAATTACGATTAGCATACTTTGCGCTATTTTCTCCTTCATACTCTAATGCAAATTCTGCATCTGGTAAGCTTTCTTTCGGAGTTTTATTATTATTGATTGCCGCATTTTGTTTCACTTTTCTTTTTACCAATACATTCACCTGCTCTCAAGAAATCACTTTCTACTCTATTTTGAAACAACTTAAAATAATTATTACTGGCAAGTGTTAACAAGTACATAAGAGGCGTTAGATGGAAATACTACATATGAAGAAACCATTATAAAAAGGAGCGATGATTTTGAAGAAAAAAGAAAAGATTCAATCACCGATTTTAGACGAAACGCTCCCGCATCAAATGAATTTTCCATCTTTTAAAGGAACAGGAAAAACGATGCAACAACCTTTTGTGAATCAATATGATGTTGTAATTGGAGACAGTAAATATAATTCCGAGAACAGTCCGCTTAACAATTGGAGTGATGAAGTAGATCCTGCCATTATGGCTGGCGATGAGTGGATCCATCCTACAAATGATATTGGCTGGATTTCAGAAGAAAATCAAGAATTGCTAAAAAACGAAGCGGATAATAAAAATGAAGCTTTTATGCATCCACAATTTGGCATTAACGACTAAAAAACCATTCTACCTAACGTAGGTAGAATGGTTTCATACTATCCAATAATAATCCGCTCTTTCGGGTATTTATAGCGAGGTGGTTGTTCCCTTCCACCACTAGCTAAAATAAATGTTAAAATGCCAACGCGTCCGATAAACATAAGCACAATAAGTACAAGTTTCCCAACAGTTGTTAAATCAGGCGTAACACCTGTTGATAGTCCCGTCGTTCCGAAAGCCGAACAAACTTCAACAATTAAGCTCATAAGCGGTACATTTTCCGTAATAGATAAAATGAATAGCGCAGTAGCACATAACAAAATCCCCATCGTCATAACGACAGATGCTTTCAGTACATCCTCTTCATGTAGCTGACGTTTGAAGACTCTAACTGTTCTACCGCCCCTTGCAAAGGTGTATAGTGACAATATACTAACAGCAAATGTTGTTGTACGTATTCCGCCCCCAACCGAACTTGGAGATGCCCCTATAAACATTAGTATACTCATAAATAAAAGCGTCGGTTGTGACAATTCACGTATATCCATCGTAGCAAGTCCACCACTTCTCGTCGTCACAGATTGGAATAATGTATAAAATACAGTTTCATGCCATGACTTTCCTACTAAAAAATGATTTCTCTCCAGTAAAAAAATCATAATTGTACCAACAACAACGAGTGCAAAAAATGTTGTTGTCGTCAGTTTTGTAAATAATGAAAAACGGAATAATTGTTGTCTCCTTTTACTAAGGAATTGTTTCACTTCCATTAGCACAGGGAAACCAATCGCTCCTAAAATAATTAGTAACATATGAATCATTTGAACAATATAATCTTTTTTATAAGGAATTAATGATTGTCCTGTTAAATCAAATCCGCCGTTCGTAGTCGCACTAACAGCTGCAAAGAAACCGTGAAAATAAGCTTCTTTCCAAGTCGGAAAGTAAAGTAAAAATCTTGTACCTAATAGGATTGCTCCAATAAGTTCTATTGAAATAATTACAATCAAAATAGAACGCATCAATTCTACAAGACCCGATAAATTCCCTTGATTATGGTCTGCCATAATTAATCTTCTTCTTTGCAAACCAATCTTTTTCCCCGTAATGATCCAAACAAATGTACCAAGCGCCATAATTCCTAAGCCGCCTAATTGTAGAATAAGGGCTAAAACAATAATTCCTGCTGTAGTAAACGTATCTGAAATCGTAATAACAGACAGTCCCGTAACGCTTACCGCACTAACCGATGTAAAAAGCGCATCTATAAATGTCCATTTCACACCAGGCTTCGTAACAAACGGTAAACTAAGCAATATCACCGATACAACTACTGCTAACAAATAAAACAAAACGATGAGTTGTACAGGACGTAATTTTTGTAAAAACTTTTTTATATCTCTCATTCCATCACTTCGCTACCTTTTTTCTATCGATTAAATAAAGAAAAATCTTTACTTTCTTTATTTGTAAATAACTGCTCAAATAATTTGGCAAAGACCATTCCATATACAGTTCCATTACCTCCATACGGCAATGCGTAAAACAAATTATGTATCTTTTCGTCTTCTTTTAAAATGGGGAGACCATCATGAGTACCACCAAATGCGGCTGCCCAATAGTAGTCTGCCTGTATATTTTTATACTGCGGGAACATCTCTTTTACAATATTAATAAGGATATCACGCTTATGCAATAATTTCGTATCACCAATTGTTTGAATTTGCAGCGCTTCATCTAATCCGCCTACTATAATGCGGCTTCGATACGTTCGAAAATATAAGTAGGGCCGTGCCGTTTCCCAAATTAACGATCGCTCATGCCAGCCTTCAAACTGATCTATTTCATTTGTTACAATTGCATAAGAGGTGTCTACTGTTGTATTTTTTCTTTCTTTCTTTCTTTCCAAAAAGCGCTTCATAACCTGTCGCCATAATAATATTCTTTGCTACAATTTGATTTCCTATTTTCGTGTAACAAATTAAATCATTTTTACGTTTTTTTATATGTATTGCCTCTGTATGTTCATATATATTAGCTCCCATTTGATTTGCTTTATGCAAAAGACTGTGCGCTAATAAATACGGATTCACCTCGGCATCACCGTGTGTATATAATGCCGCTTGTTTTATGAAAGGATAACGTTTCTTAATATCAGATTCTGTAAAATACTCAACAGGAAATCCATAATTCTGCAACGTATTGTACTCCTCTTGTAAAAATGAGACATCCTCACTTTTACTTGCATAATATAAACTACTTCTCGGAATAAAATAGGGATCAATATCGAGAGTAGGTACCACTTTCTCCATTGTCCGTAACGCTTCGTAACACAGTTTATATGCTCGTACCCCTTTTTCTTCACCAAATGTATGGATAAGTGAGGTTAACGATTTATCATGAAGAAACTGTAATACACCTACATTTGCAAATGTACTACCACATGCAATTTCTCTTTTTTCAATAAGCATTACACTCATACCTATTTTCGCTAAAGAATACGCTATATGGGCACCTGCTTCGCCACTTCCGACTACAAGCACATCACATATCATATCATTTCCTAACGGTGGATAACAAGGTACTGAAACTCCTGTATTCCAAAACAACTTACCTGTCATAAGTTTCATAATTATACTCCTAAAATATAAATTTCTCCTTTCTATGTTTTGTTATTTTTCATAAAAAAATCCAACTAACATAGGCTAGTTGGATTTTTTATTTTTAATTAGAACGCTCTTCAAGCCAATTTCCAATCGTCGGATATGTTTGTTTTACAGCTGTTCCACCGTAAACGATAGACATATGCCCTGTTGGTAAACATACATATTGTTTATCTGTGCTAGAAATATGGTCTAGTAATGCTTCTACTTGACATGGCAAAGCGATATGATCACGTTTCCCGGAAATATTTAAGACATTCGCCTTAATATTTGCAAGATCTACCTTTTGTCCGCGAATAACGAGTTCACCCTTAACCAATTTATTATTTTGATAAAAATCACGAATCCACTGTCTGTATGATTCACCTGGGAACGGAATACCATCACCAACCCACTTTTGAACCAATCTCCAGCTTTCGACGAAGCGTTCATTCTCTGAACGATCTACTAGAGCAACATATGGACCAACAAAGTTCGTAATTGGCTTTAACATTTTGTTTCCGAAATCAATCATTTCTGGCGGAATATTTCCAAATGTATCAACCGCTTTATCTAAATTGAAGTATTTCTCATCTAATAAAGGACCATACAATCCTGTTTCAGAGAAATCAAAAGGACTTGTCATGAAAATTAAATTACGAATTGGCATGTGCGGATGAAGCGCTGCATAAATAGAAGTTAGCGTTCCACCCATGCAATAACCAAGTAAAGAAATCTCGTCCGATTTTGCAGTTCGCATTACTTTTTTTACTGCTTTTGCAATATAATCAAACACGAAATCATCAAATTTCAAATGACTATCTTCTAAACCAAATGTGCCCCAATCAAGCATATATACATCAAAACCACGATCCACTAGATATTCCACTAAACTATTTCCAGGAGTTAAATCCATAATATATGGTTTATTAATAAGAGCATATATTAACAGAATTGGAACTCTTTGTGTTTTTTCTTGTTTTGGAATGTAGCGATAAAGCTTCGTCTTATTCTTCGTCCAAATAACCTCTTTCGGCGTTAATCCGACTTGCGGCTCTGGTTCACGTAATAAAATTTCACTCGCCCTTTTCACTCGGCGGTATGCTTTTCGGTACTCTTCTGGGTATAGCTCTAATTGCTTTTCCCATTCTGTTGCGAATGTAGTCATTTTTCTATCTCCTTTTTGGTCGATTTCCTTCTTAAAAAAAAGAAGTGCATTCCTGCTATGGATATGCACTTTTTTCTTACTTCATTACATATATAATCCGCCGTTAATGTTTAATTGTTGACCTGTGATATACGCACCGTCACGGCATAGGTATACTACACCTTTTGCAATTTCATCAGCTTGACCAAAACGTTTTTTCGGGATTTTTGCAACGATTTTTTGACGTACTTCTTCTGGTACTTCTGCTACCATTTCAGTATCAATAAATCCTGGGCAAATAGCATTTACAGTGACATTTGTTTTTGCAAGTTCTAACGCTAATGATTTTGTAAATCCTAACATACCCGCTTTTGCTGCTGAGTAGTTTGTTTGGCCAAATCCACCTGCTTGACCAATAATAGAAGAAATGCTAATAATTCTTCCTTCTTCTGCTTCCGTTATGTATGGAAGAACCGCACTTGTCGTATTAAATACGCTGCTTAAATTCACGTCAATTACGCGCTCCCAATCTTCACGATTTAACTTTTTGAATGTACGGTCTCTTGTAATACCAGCATTATTAACAAGAATATCAACTTTACCAAAATGATTCACAGTTTCTTCTACAAGTCGGTTTGCATCTTCTACTTTAGAAACATCCGCTTGCACTGCATAAACGTCATGTCCTTCTTTTCCTAATTCATTTACTAAATTTTCAGCTGCTTCTTTACTGCTATTATAGTTAATAACTACTTTCGCTCCCTCTTGTGCTAATGCTACTGTAATTGCTTTTCCAATTCCTTTTGCTCCACCTGTTACGATTGCTACTTTTCCATTTAATTGAACCATTTCTTTTCCCCCTTAAATGAATTTGTGAACGATTGTTATGAATCATTTTGGTACTCATACTATAGAGTCCATATATAATTATGTTTCGCTGTTTATACGTGAAAAGAGATTCTCCCTCTCTCTTTTATCTGTTATAAACAAGCGCTTTTATCATTTTTTATTTTCTGGTTTATTCGCAGGCTTTACCTCTTCTTTTACAGGTACTTGTAGTTTAGCTAGTACTGCATTTTGCTTTTCTAGCAATTCTAAAATTTGATCTACTTTTGTTTCAAGCGTACGAATATCTTGTTTTACTTTCGTTACATCACGCTTTAATGTAGGAGCTTGCCCTAAAGAATCTACTTTCTCCTCTAGAAACTCCTCAATGTTATCTACTTTATTTTCTAAGTTAATAACAAGCGTAGCCACTCTTGCGATATCCTCTTTCGTCGGCACATTTACTTGTTCTAAATAGTTTTTTGTCGTATCATTTAATGCTTTTTGATAAAACAAATTCAAATCTAGAACGCTGCCCATCCAAGCAGAATATTCTTCTGTTTTAATTGTTTCATTGAGCGCTTTTCCCCAAAATGTTTCGGTTTGTTCATAAGCATTTTTCCATGCTTGTAGTGGATCGAATTTTTGATCAATCACTTTACCTACACTCCCTTTTTCGTTTTTGAAACAATTCAACCTATTCACTATTTTCTAATATTCTGAATAAAACTTCAAGTCTATATTTTATTTTTTTCTATTTTCTAACAAATGTGTTGACTTTAAAAACAGATAGGTGTAAATTGCACTTATAAGCAAAAAATTCCATCTAACTGATTCATGAGGTGATGCACAATCATGCTACAAAATGAACCAGAACAACGCGAAAGTTTGGAGAGCAACCAAGCGAAACAACCAAACTCCATGCCAAAAAACTTCTTAGTTCCCTTCTTACTTCTCTGTCTAAAAGACTGGAGTCTTCATGGTTACAAACTTATTCAAATGCTAATGGATATCGGCTTTTCTTCTGTTGACCAAGGTAATGTTTATAGAACACTACGCAAATTAGAAAAAGAAAACCTTATTTCTTCTACTTGGGATACAAGCGATGGAGGGCCGGCAAAAAGAATTTATTCTTTAACTGAATATGGAGAGCAATATTTAACAACATGTGTGACTTCTTTTGAACATTATCAAAATATGTTGCGAACGTTTTTCACGTTATACACCAATGCATTCTTTCCATTTTCTACTTCTCCAGAAAAGGATGAAAAGGATTCTTCATCTTCACCTGGTGGTACAGCAGAGTAATCTGCGTTCACAATATGCAAAAAAACATTTGGGGGTCAAACAATGGAAACTAAACCATACGAATTAGTCGATGCATTTTGGAAAAACTGGTCTCAATCACTTTCCCTTTTCTCTTCAGCTGGGAAGCAATTAGAGCAACTTACTTTAGAAACATTAAAACAACAACAAGACGCTTTGCATAAATTAACATCAGGAGTAGATGAACTAGAAAAAGAACTACAACAACTCACTGCTCAGTTCAATAACCAATATACAGATTACGTGAAACAATTAACTGGAAACTCCTTAAATGATCAAATTAACGAGTGGCAGGACAAATGGAAGGAACTTTCTGCTCATATGCATCAGCTTACTGTTTCTCCTACAAAAACATCATTGTCAATTCTTACCCAAACAAGCGGCCAATTTGAAGAAACAACAAAACAATTTATTGAGCAACAACAATTACAACGTGAAGAGGCTCAAAAACAGTTAGAGGGTTTTTTGGAAGAGTTCAAGTCAAAACAGTTGGAACTCGCAAAAAAGTTCGAGGAAAACTCAAAAAATCTATTTACTTCCATCAAGTAAGAAAAATGTGGGAGCTAACCGCAGCACAAACAAAACTCTTTCTTCCTCCTACTACATCAAGATGGCTAACATTTTTCGATATGGAAAAGAAGGAGGACAAAATGAATCCATTTCAAGAAGCACAAACTGTTCCGGAGCTTCGCTATGATGAGATTCAAGTCGGTGATCAAGCATCCCTTACAAAAACAATTACAGATGAAGATGTTATCAATTTTGCAAAATTGACTGGGGATGTGAATCCTATTCACATTTTAGATTCTTTTGCAAAAACGACAATGTTTAAAGAACGTATTGCTCACGGTATGCTCGTTTCGAGTTTTATTTCTACCATCCTTGGAACGAAACTCCCAGGCAAAAATACGATTTATTTATCCCAAAATGTTTCATTCCGTGCCCCTGTCAAAATCGGTGATACACTTCGCGTTGTGGCAGAGGTTATTAAGAAGCGTGATGATAAAAAAATCATTACGCTGCAAACAAACATATATAATCAATCAGATGATATTGTCGTGGAAGGAACAGCGACAATACTAAAAAAAGAGTAGCAAATTTGCTACTCTTTTTTCTATCCAAGAACTTCTAATCGCACCGATTACTTCCGCGTATGAGTACGTCGTTTCCACATAAAATAACGTTACCAGTTTAGATAAGAACTTAGCTGAACTGGACTACTCATAAGGATGTGTATCAACATGGTAAAAACAAACAAATTATTAGTTCCAGGTGCAGAACAAGCACTTGAACAATTTAAATATGAAATTGCACAAGAATTTGGTGTAAGCTTAGGATCTAATACAGCATCTCGTTCTAACGGTTCAGTTGGCGGTGAAGTAACAAAACGTCTTGTTGCTTTAGCTCAACAACAATTACGTGGATAATAATATAACATATGGCTTAGAGGCAGATATTCTCTGCCTCTTTCTATTTTCAACATACATAATGGTGCTTTTTCACATACTAATCAAAACGAAAGGAGCGATCTGTAAAATGAAACGGATTAATATTAGCATGAGCCCTCCCCGCGTTCTTACTTTGTCTTTTCTTGTATTATCAGTTGTCGGCACATGTTTATTAAAACTACCCATTGCTACGACAACTTCCATTTCATGGCTCGATGCCTTATTTACAACCGTTTCCGCTTGTACTGTTACTGGACTTGGTGTTGTAGATACTGGAAAAGTATTTACTTTGTTTGGACAATGTGTCATTTTAACGCTTATACAAGTTGGCGGGCTTGGCATTATGAGCTTTGCTGTCTTAATTGCGATTATGCTCGGAAGAAAAATCGGTCTTCAAAATCGAATTTTACTGCAACAAGCATTAAATCAAACGAATATCGGCGGCATCATCCGTCTTGCCAAAGCATTATTTTTATTCTCTTTTACAGTCGAATGTATCGCTACTATAATTCTTTCTTTTGAATGGGTACCAAAATATGGGGTTATGAAAGGGATCTATTATAGTTTTTTCCATTCAATCTCAGCCTTTAACAATGCTGGCTTTTCTGTGTGGAGCGATAATTTAATGTCCCATTCTCATAGCATTCTTGTCAATCTCGTCATTTCCTCTCTCATCATCTTAGGGGGAATTGGTTTTACAGTAATCGTAGACATAAAAAGAAAGAAAAACTTTAAAAACCTTACACTACATTCAAAACTTATGCTCTCTTCTACTCTAATCGTCAACATTATTGCTACCCTTTTTATTTTTATATTCGAGTTCCATAACTCCCTTTCTATGAGAGGTTTTACCCCATTTGAAGAAGGATTGGCCTCTTATTTTCAAGCAATTTCAACGCGAACTGCCGGGTTTAATACTGTTGATATTTCTACATTGTCAAAACCTTCTCTCCTATTAATGATGCTCCTTATGTTTATTGGTGCTGGTAGCGCTTCAACTGGTGGTGGGATTAAGTTAACAACATTTTTAATCATATTTTTTGGCGTATTTAAATTTTTACAAGAACAAGAGGATATTGTCGTATTTAAAAAATCCATTAAAGATACTCTCATTGTCAAATCATTAACCATTACTATTATTTCCATTTCATTTATCTTTTTTGCTATTTTAATTTTGAGTATTACTGAGCGAGTTCCTCTATTGATGAGTGCTTTCGAAGTATTTTCAGCATTTGGGACTGTTGGCCTCAGTATGAATTTAACACCCCACTTAACTATAATCGGAAAAGCTATTATTATCTTTATGATGTTTTTCGGGAAAATGGGTCCTTTAACATTGGCTTTTTCATTTGCTCGTAAAAAGAACCTGAAAATAAAATATCCGAATGAAGATATTTTAACAGGTTGACAACCGTATAAATTATCCATATAATGAGAATACAATAACATATCTCCAAAGGGGAGTAGCGTCCAAGAATATTTCTTGGAAACAAAGTCGTCATTACGTAGAACTTAGTTCTTCCGGCTTTGTTGGCATTTTTTATTACATATGTCTAGCAAGACCTTTGCCTATTAACGGCAGAGGTCTTTTTTGCATTCACTTCCAGATTTTTCCAAAGTTAATAGGCAGGAGTATGGGGAAACTAAATAGTGGGGAAATTCTTCACTTATTTAGAACTTATAGAAATGAGAGGAGAATGTACATGGATGTATCATTATTATTGGAGTATGGTTGGGTATTACTCATCCTAATTGCACTTGAAGGGATTTTAGCGGCTGATAACGCTCTTGTTCTTGCAATTATGGTAAAACATTTACCAGAAGAAAAACGAAAGAAAGCACTATTTTATGGATTAGCGGGGGCATTTGTTTTCCGATTTGGATCGTTATTTATGATTTCGTTCTTAGTCGATGTATGGCAAGTGCAAGCAATCGGTGCCATCTACCTTATGTTTATCGCTGGTAATCACTTATTTAAAACATATGTTAAAAAGAATACAGATGAAGAAACAGAAGAAAAAGAAGCAAAGAAAAAACAAGAGAACTTTTGGTGGACTGTATTTAAAGTTGAGGTTGCTGATATCGCCTTCGCAGTTGATTCAATTTTAGCTGCTGTTGCACTAGCAATGACTTTACCAAAAACAGGATTAGGTACAATTGGTAGTCTTGATACTGGGCAATTCGCTGTTATCTTTGTAGGTGGACTTATCGGATTAATCATTATGCGATTTGCAGCAACTGCTTTCGTACAAATCTTAAAACGTAAACCAGGACTTGAAACCGCAGCATTCTTAATTGTAGGTTGGGTTGGTGTGAAGCTAGCAGTTTATACATTAGCACACCCTGCATTAAATGTAATTCCACATTCATTCCCAGAATCCACTCCGTGGAAGCTTACATTCTGGATTGTATTAGTCGGAATCGCAGTTGGTGGTTGGTTCTTCTCAAAAGAAGTAGAAGTAAAAGTAGAAAAGAATTTAGACGAAAAAGCGCTGTAATTACAGCGCTTTTTCTTTTTTCTTTCTTCCTCTCAATGTCCAGAAAAAATTACATTATACTACCTTTTGTAAACGTTTTCTTAATGTATGTATGTCCTTTTTGTGAAACATTGCACAAACTTATTGAAAGTGAGAACAATTCCATGTACTTTATTCATATAAGGAGTATTTATAGAAGATTTACTAAAGGAGCGTATTACTCATGCTAGAACAAGGACTAGATTATGTTGTCAAACTGGCTAAAAGCAAAAAGAAAATACTAGATACAAACCCAATGCAATATTTCATTCGTGCTGCACTTGCGGGTATTTATATCGGTTTTATTATTGTACTATGTTTTAAATTAGGTAACTTTTTTCACATTGCAGATTCACCAGCAACTTATTTAGCTGCTTCTATGTTTTTCGGGATTGCTCTCGTACTTATTATATATGGCGGTGCTGAATTGTTTACTGGGAACACAATGTACTTTACTGTAGCAACTTTAAGAAAAGAAACAACGATTTCTGATACACTACGTAACTGGGTTGCTTGTTATGCAGGTAACTTAGCCGGCGCGTTATTCTTTGCCTTACTATTTTACGCAACTGGAATTTTTGAAGCAATTGATCACGGTCACTTAATGAATAAAGTCGTTGAAGGAAAGATGAACACACCTACAATGCAGTTATTCTTTAAAGCCATTTTATGTAACTGGCTCGTATGTCTTGCTTGTTTCTTACCTTCTCAGGTTAAAGGTGACACAGCAAAAATAATAGTCATGATGCTACTTGTTTTCACATTCTTCTTATCTGGTTACGAACATAGTATTGCAAACTTATCACTCTTTGCTTTATCTTTAGTTTCACCGCATCCTGAGACAATTTCTTTTTCAGGTGCTATTCATAACTTAATTCCTGTTACAATCGGTAACATTATTGGCGGATCAGTATTTGTCGGTATGGTATACCACTACTTAACAAAGAAAACACCTGAAGTTCAACAGGAAGAAACTGAAATCGCAGTAGCTCAACAAGAAGAGATTATTCCTTTACAAGCACATATGAAACATTAAAAACTCCAAAGTTTTACTTTGGAGTTTTTAGCTTCCCACGTATTTAACAACAAGGTGAGGATTAATTTCTCCTTCTTCCTTTCCCTTATCCATTCTCTGTTTCATCTTGTGCATACCGATGACATCATTCGTATGAAGGTGAATTTCATTTACATATAATCCCTCTGTACAAAAAGCTTCTACAAAATCTAGTCCATTTTTTGCTCCCCAGCCCATATTATAATCAAGGGAAAGAATATTCACATCATAATCCCGAACCATTTGCAAGGCACATTCTACTGTAGTTGCGGACACATACCCGAACGGGCAACTTCTTTGATCATCCATATATACGTTCATTTTCGATTCCCTCTCTAATTTGAATAAACAGCTAATACATAGCACATTGCCCCAAGACTAATAAAAGGACCAAATGGAATTGGCTTTCGTACTTCTATACGTTTTAATCCGATACCAATCCCGAAAAAACAAAGACTAAAACAAGATGCTAAAAATAAAACGATAAAAACTCCCTTCACTCCTACTATAAAACCAAGTAACGAAAGTAGTTTTATATCTCCTCCGCCAAGCCCTTCTGGATATATCTTTTGCATGCAATATAACAAAAGGAATATAACACCACTACCAACTATACTATCTGTCCAAGTAACTAATTGTACAAAAACACTTTCGAGAATGAGTAAAACCGCAAACGAAATTAAAATACAATCAGGAATTAACATATATAAGTAATCTGTAACTGAAATAATAAGAAGTAGCGAAAAAAGGGATAAAATGATAATAAGTTCTTGTTCTATTCCAATCATATACACGGTAAGAAGAAATATACTTCCTGTTATACATTCAAATGCTACATATATAATTGGAATTTTCCTCTTACAATTCGTACAACAGCCTCTTTGTATATAAAATGAAATGATGGGGATTAGTTCTTTTGGCCTTAGCACATATTTGCAATAATAACAATGTGAACGCGGGGTAATAATAGACGCACCTAATGGAACCCTCACCGCAACTAACATAAAAAAAGAACCAAACACCATCCCTGCTAACAGTGCATATAAATAAGTGAACATCCCTTCCTCTCCTTTCCCAAAAAACATAGCAAAAAAAGGAGAGAACTTCTACTTCATATTATCCTTTATTCTACTAAAAAAGCAGGCCATTTTCTGGCCTGCTTTCCCCTCTTTTATACGATGAAATATACTGCTTTTAATGGTCCATGTACTCCGACAACAAGATTCATCTCAATGTCAGCCGAGTTACTTGGCCCTGTAATAAAGTTAATACAAGATGCCGCTGTCTCCCCATTTTCTACGCGTGAGTTCATATCCTGAACTGCTTGTGTAATACGAGGCACAAGTGTTTCACGTGGAATAATAGCAAAATATACAGTCGGTAAAAAGTGTAAAGAACGTCCCTGCCCTTTATGACTTTGTACAACAATTGTACCAGATTCGGCTAATGTATAATCACTAAATGCAATACCAATATTCGCTTTTTCAGCTAAACGCATATTTTCGTCTTTTCTCTCTGGATCCCATACGTTTACTTCAACGTCTCGCTTTGGAAGTTCTTCTTTAAATAAAGATGTTAAACCATATGCATCAAAACGATCATCTGCTGATAATAAAATAGGTCCCCCGCCGTTTTCCATGATTACTTTTTGAAGGTCTTCACCTAAACGGTCATTTGTCGTTTCTACTACAGTTGTATGAATGTTTGTACATTGCTTTTTAAACACTTCTAGTAATTCTTCTTGTGAATAATCTTTTAACGTTTCTATATTCACATTACTTTTCCATACTGGACGCTCTACACCTTCTGTTTTACGTGCGCGCCCAAGTTCTTTTGCAATGTTATCTAGAAAGGCATCACGGTTTTGAATTAATCCTGTCATTATTTATCCCCGCCTTTCTTATGATCTTTATACCAATCACGGAATCGTTCTTTACTTGGAGCTGGGAATTCACGAATATCCGTCCAGTTTTTAAGTGGTCCAACACCTTTTGATACACGATTACCAGATGTAAATGGACTCATTGCCGCTGGTGCCATTTTTGAACCCATTTTATATAAAGCAGCTGAAGAAGCACCCATACTAAACATTTTCATCGCTAGTTTTTCTGCAAGTGGTGCACGACCTTCTTGCTCAACGATGACTTGACGATGTTTTAATAATAAATCATGCAACGGAATTTTTACTGGACAAGCTTCTGTACATGCTCCGCATAAACTAGATGCATAAGGAAGCTCTTTGTAATCATCATATCCACCTAGAAGCGGTGTTAATACCGCACCGATTGGTCCTGAGTAAATCGATCCATATGAATGTCCACCAACGTGACGATATACAGGACATACGTTAACACAAGCAGCGCAACGAATACATTGTAATACGGAACGGAATTCAGATCCAAGAATTTGAGAGCGACCATTATCAACAACCACTAAATGGAATTCTTCAGGTCCATCAACTTCCTCTTCTTGAATTGGTCCTGCTACTGTTACATAACTTGTTAATTTTTGACCTACTGCACTACGACATAGTAAACCAACTAAAACATCTAATTCTTCCATTGTCGGAACCATACGTTCCATACCCATTACCGCAATTTGTGTTTTAGGAATTGACATAACAAGATCTGCATTACCTTCATTCGTTACTAAACAAAGAGATCCAGTATTGGCAACAGCAAAGTTACAACCAGTTACACCAATTTCTGCATCCATAAATTTCTCACGAAGTTGTTTACGAACAAACTTTGTCATTTCATATGGGTCATCAGAATTTTCATAGCCTAGCTTTTCTTTAAATACATCGCGAATTTGCGTTCTATTTTTATGAAGTGCAGGTGCAATAATATGTGAAGGTGGATCATTATCTACTTGCAAGATATACTCTCCTAAGTCACTCTCTAATACTTCACAGCCAATCTCTTCAAGCGCATGGTTCATACTAATTTCTTCTGTTACCATCGACTTTGATTTTACTACTTTTTTCGCTTGTTTCTTTTTGGCAACGTCTTGAATATACTTTGCAGCTTCCTCTTTCGTCTTCGCAAAGTACACGTGCCCGCCTCTTTTTGATACATTTTCACTTAACTGCATTAAGTAATAATCCAGATTTTCTAACGTATGTTGACGAATTTGTTCACCTAGTTCACGCCACTCTTCCCAGTTTCCTAATTCATCTGCAGCTTTTAAGCGATTCGTATATAAACGCGTTTGTGCAGAAGATACTGCTCCGCGCATAAACGAATCTTGAATTCCATCACCAACGCGATCATTAAATTTTTTCTCACTGATTTTCATAGACATAGCTTATGTTCCCCCTTCATGAGCGACTATTCAGTACCTCAGCAATATGCATTACTTTTACTTCTTTTCCTAAACGCTCAATACGTCCGCCAATGTTTAACAAACACCCACAATCTGCACCGATTAAATAATCTGCACCTGTTTCCATGACACTATCTACTTTTTCGTCTACCATTTGCTCAGAAATTGGAGTCATCTTAACTGAAAACGTTCCCCCAAACCCGCAACAATTTTGCACGTTTGGCAAATCTCTCACAGTTAATCCTTTTACATTTGATAATAAAATTCCTGGTGCTTCTTTTACTCCAAGCATACGCGTCATATGACATGATTTATGAATAGTAGCTATCCCTGGTAAACTTGCACCAACATCTGTAACTTTTAAAACATCTACAATAAACTGTGTAAATTCATAAGTTTTATCAGCAACTTTTTGTGCACGTTTAGCCCACTTTGGATCATCTTTGAAAACATGCGGATACTCATGAAACATTGTCGCACAAGAACCAGATGGCGTAACAATATATTCTGCATCTTCAAAAGTTTCAATCATATGTTTCATCGCTTCTTTTGCTGCTTCTACATGGCCGCTATTATAAGCAGGCTGCCCACAACAAACTTGTGCTTCTGGAAATTCAATTTCACAACCTAAACGCTCCAACACTTCAACTGTTGCTTTGCCGACATTTGTTTCAAACATATCGACTAAACAAGTAACAAATAAAGTAACTTTCATAACTATTACTCCCCCTTTTTACAACTTCACCAACAAACATATGGTCATCAGATGACTTAGTAGAGAAGAAATAGGCTCAACCATGGCCTATCCTCTCCCTCTTCTAAAGAAAACGCTTACTTAATCTTTCTCTATTTTATCAGAAAATTAAATTTTTAAAAGATTAAATTACGAATTTATATCGTTTTTACCTGTGACAATATGTTCTACATTTGTTAAATGATCTAGCATTGCTTGCTGCGCTAATTCTACATCTTGTTTTAACACCGCATCATATATAACTTGATGCTCTTCTATAAGTCGTTCTGATGTCGTTTGTTCACCATATAAAATAATGCGTCTTGATTCACCAATTGTTTCAGCAATCATCTCTGAAACATGATTCATGAGTTCAAGCAAAATGTTATTATGCGAAGACTCTGCAATTCCCATATGAAATTGAAAATCGGCTTTTTCGCCAGCCTTTTCATCTCCAATGCTCTTTGCCATTTCATCTAACCAATGTTTCATATTTTGTAAGTTATCTTCCGTACGTTTTGCCGCCGCTACTCGAACTGCCCCCACTTCAAGCACCTTTCGTACTTCTAATAAATTCAAAATATCTTCTTTCTTCATTAATAATCTATTGTTTAATGATTTCGTTAATGAAGAAGAATCGAAGTTCTTCACATATGTACCTTCTCCTTGTTTCATCTCAATTAAGCCCATCGCTCTTAGCGCACTTAGCGCTTCACGAACAGCAGATCTGCCAACTTGAAACTGCTCAGCTAATTGATGCACAGGGAGTAGTTTGTCACCAGGTTTTAACGTACCATTTTTAATCATTGTTAAAATAGCTTCAGATACTTCTTCGTAAATTTTTTTCGGTTTAATAGATTTGTACTCCAGTTAAATCACCTCAGTATCTTCCAAACAACAATTGAAACGATTTATAAGAACTTTGCATCATAACTATTTTAGACCGAATTGATAAGAAGTACAAATGTTTTGTTCATAAAATAGTCAAATTTTCGATATTTATTACATATTAATTTATATTTTTACGTATAAAGTGAAACTTTAATCAGTGGAGGTTTTGTTCATCGCCCACTGATTATTAGCTCTCACCAATCGGGCTTTTACGGGCAGCAGGGCCTCCACCTAACTTCTTTGCTTCCGTTGAATTTTGAGGTGAGTGTCTTACTGCCCGGCGAATAGCGGGATAAATATTTTCTTCAATAAAAAGAACATGTCCTAAAAATTAGAACATGCTCCCCTCATCCTGTACATTCAGTTTAATAATAACCGTTGTTCCCTTATCTTTTTCACTTTCAATTTTCCACTGTCCACCATGTATATGAACAATTTGTTTCACAATAGCAAGGCCTAAACCTGTTCCACCGTGTTGACGACTTCTCGCTTTATCAACTCGGTAAAAGCGTTCTCCAAGATTCTCCAAATGTTCTATATCAATACCAATTCCTGTATCTTTTATTTTTAATTCACAGTAATCATCGATTTGCTCTAAAGTTATAACGATATTTCCTTTTTGATTTGTATACCGTATCGCATTATCTAACACATTATGAAGCACTTGTTGCATACGATCCTCATCAATCATGACAATGACCTCTGGATTTAAATTGGTTGAAATATGAATTTCCTTTTCTATAAACTTAATCTCATACGTATCTAATACGTCTTCAATCAGCTGTGAAAAAACGATAGGTTGCTTCTTTAACGGAAAGTGCTCACCTTCTAATTGTGCTAAGTCTAACAAGTCATGAACGAGACGCTGCATACGACCTGCTTCTTTATGAATTAGCTGCGTTACTTTTTCCTGCTGCGGTCCCTTTGCAACACCATCTAAAATAGCCTCGCTATACCCTTTTATATAACTAAGTGGTGTTCTAAGTTCATGCGAAACATTTGCTAAAAATTCCTTACGCTTTACATCTTCTGTTTCTAATGAATTTGCCATTTTATTAAATGCTTTTCCTAATCGTCCAATTTCATCCTCTGAAGAAACTGTAATCCGCTCCGAAAAATCTCCCGTAGCCAAATGATTTGCAACCCGCTCCATTTGCGAAAGTGGCTTCGTAATTGCAATTATAATTTTCCTTCCAACCCATATCGTAATTAAAATCATAGCAATTGCTAACGGTGCTAAAATAAGACCCATATCATAGATTAAATCTTTTATACTTTTTAAAGGAATATACGAATAGACAATTCCGACTAATTTTTTATTTTCCAATACAGGGATGACAACCCCCATAATATTACGGTCAAAATGTTCTTCATATCCTATTTTTGTCACAGTTTTCCCGTCTAATAGCGTTTGCCTATCTCCTTCACTTATAAGAGAATGATGATGCACATCAAAAGGCAAACATGCGCTTAAATCACGCGGATTAGACACGAAAATAACGTCTGAACTAGATATTTGATCAAACGATCTTACTTTCTCTTCAAAAGTTGATATTCCTTCACGCTTATCATATTGAGCAGCAAGACTTTTTCCTTCCATTACTAACGAAGCTTTTAAATTATCAACGTATAATTTTTCATACGAGTATAAAGATACGAAATAAAGAAAGGACACTGTTACACATACTGCACATACTACTGTAAGCCAAAGTTTTTGTACCATCGTAAACATACGTTACACCTCAAATTTATAGCCTACACCCCAAACAGTTTGAATGTAGTTTCCACTTTCTCCAAGCTTCAAGCGCATCGTTTTCACATGCGTATCTACCGTTCTTGTACTTCCGGCATAATCATATCCCCATACCTTTTCAAGTAATTGCTCCCGGCTAAATACTTGTCCTGTATGTTGGCAAAGAAAATATAATAAATCAAACTCTTTTACAGTAAGAGAAATCGGCTCACCACCCGCCTCTATTCGTCTACTTTTTTCATTGATAAGAATTGGTCCAAATTGAATCTCTTCTTGCTGTTCTTGCTTTGTATATCTTCTTAGCACAGCTTCCATACGGGCAACCAATTCACCAGGACTAAACGGTTTTACAATATAGTCATCTGCTCCCATACGTAAGCCGTTCACCCTATTCCACTCTTCACCTTTTGCCGTTAAAAATATAATCGGCACATCTGACGTTTTTCTAATTTCTTTACAAACTGAAAGTCCATCCATTTCTGGCATCATTATATCTAATACAACGAAATCATAATGATCCGTTTCTAGTTTTTTAAGAGCCTCTTTTCCATTCTCAGCTTCTCCCCACTCATATCCAAAGTTATCCAAATACATTCCAACAAGCTGTCTCATATCACTTTCATCATCTACAACTAGCACTCTATATTTATTCATTGTCCTTCCCTTCCCTCTCTATGAGTTGAAACGGTCCTTTTCCGACTTTAATTGTTTGTTTTATTTTCAAATTCTTCATATCTATAACGCACACTTCATCACTATCATAACTGGCTACATACCCTTCTGCTCCGCTCTCAAAAAATGCAAATGGATTCGACCCTACTTCTACAGAAGCTATTTCTTTATATGTGCTAATATCAAACTTTCTAAGTGTATTCGATCCATGACTGAGTGCATATACGTACTTACTATCCTTCGTTATATTCACAGGCATAAATGGAGCGTGTAAAGAACGCACCATTTCTCCACTCTGTAAAGAATACACTAACACTTTCTCATTTACTTGATTTCCATCACCATGTCCGCCAATCCATATTTCTTTCCCATCAGGACTAATCGTCGCTCCTGTTGATGCTGGCGGAATCATAAAGGATTGAATAACTTCTTTTTTCTTCGTATCAATTGTCGTTAGTTTCGTATCATAAAAGTTTAGTACAGATAACCGATTCTGATACTCTACCATCGTTATAGGCCCTTTTCCTGTTGAAACACTTCCTGTCTCTTTCCCATTTATCGTAAAGAACCTTACCTTTTGAACATTTTGATCAGCAGCAAATAATTGTTTTTTATCTGCTGATACCACCACATTTACAATGCCCTTTCCAGTTTTATATTTTCCCACTTGCCTTCCTTCCGCTAGTGAATATACATACATATATTCTAATTGCTTACCGTATACAAGTATTTCATCGCCATTTGGAAGCAGTGTGATTCCGGCCATTGGCTCATTTAGTTCCCATGTCGTAATTAACTTTTTATCTTTTTTATCAATAAAACTAATGCTGCCTTCTTTTATATTCGTAGTTATAATAACATTTTTATCTTTAGCAATTGGTGTATATGAACTTCCTTGACACCCTACTAGTAGAAATAAAAAACAGAGAAGAAAAACATACTTTCTCAAAAGATTCCCTCCATCTTCGGATGATTTCGTTATAATTGTAAAATAACAAATAAATGTGTGGAAAGTGTGAAATTTCCCTTTCTTACTCAATTTACATATATAATGTACAACAAATAGAATTTGAGGTGTGTCAATTATGCTATTTCCTGATTTAGCGAATAAAATTGTACGAGAAGTACGCAGACTAATTACAGAAAATATTATTATCATTAATATAGAAGGCGTTATTATCGCAAGTACAGATACAGAAAGAATTGGTCAATTTCATGAAGGTGCACTCCGCTGCGCCAAACAAAAGAAAACCGTCATCATTACAAAAGAAGATGAAAGGCGATTGCAAGGTGTAAAGGCTGGGATGAATCTTCCTTTATTATTTCATGATGAAGTAATTGGTGTCATTGGGATTACAGGAGAACCTGAAAATATTTCACGCTACGGAGAAATATTGCGTAAGATGACCGAATTATTAATTCATGAAAACTACTTTTTAGAGCAACTAGAACTTGAGCACCGTTCTTATGAAGCTTTTGTCTTTGATTGGCTTCAAAATACAGAGTGGTCCCCGAGTTTTCTTGATCGCGCCAAAACACTTGGCATTGATTTATATAAGAAAAAACAACTTATTTTGTTTTCTATTGGCAAAAATGACACGATGCTCCAGCGTAAAATATGGCAACACATACGTAATATTTTAACAAAAGAGCATCTATTTGTTCGTTGGGGAAATGATCGTTTTATTTTATTTACAGCAACGAGCTCAAAAGAGCAAACTTATCAATTTTTAAAACGGTTAAAACAAGACTGCGAAACTTTATTTTCTATTTCTTTATATATCGGGATTGGACAAACAGTTACCTCAAACAATATGAACATATGTTACGAACAAGCATTACGCGCTCTTTCTGTATCATTGGAAACGAAAAAAATTGTATTTAATGAAGATTTACGTTTAGAAATGTGTTTACAAGATATTTCTGCCGAAACGCGTGAACAATTTCTAGAGCGTACCATCGAAAACTTATTATCATTTCCTGAGCTTATACATACTTTGCGCTTATTTATCGATTATAACCAATCTTATAAACAGACGGCTAAACAATTACATATACACATTAACACATTACATTACAGGCTAAAAAAGATTGAAGAACATACAGGACTTGATCCAAAACAATTCAAAGACTTAAACGTTTTATACTTCGCACTCCTCCTATTAGATGATCATACAAAAAAGAACGATAAAACAGATTAATCTTTAGATGATTATACATAGAAAGAATCCCTCGACTTTTTTATCATTATAATGAAAGCACTGTTACCACGTTGTTTATTATAACTAAACACGTTAACAGTTTGAGGGGGATTTCCAATGTTAGAAAAACAAATTATTCATTCATTCGTATCTATTGTTGGCGAAGATAATGTAGATACATCCAATATGGGGCGTTTAACTTATAGTTATGATGCCACTCCAAACTTCCAAGCAATGCCTGATGCAGTCATTGCTCCTCGTAATACAAATGAAGTAGCTGAAGTATTAAAAGTATGTAACACTCACAAAATTCCTGTGTATGTGCGCGGGTCTGGAACAAATCTTTGCGCAGGAACATGTCCACTTGAAGGCGGTATCGTCCTTATTTTCCGCCATATGAACAATATTTTAGAAATTGATGAAGAAAACTTAACAATTACTGTACAAGCTGGTGTCATTACACTTGATATTATTAAAGCGGTAGAAGAAAAAGGTTTATTTTATCCACCAGATCCAAGCTCGATGAAAATTTCTACAATCGGCGGTAATATTAATGAAAACTCAGGTGGATTACGCGGTTTGAAATACGGCGTAACACGTGATTATGTAATGGGGCTTGAACTTGTCTTACCAAATGGCGATATTATTCGCACTGGTGGTAAATTAGCAAAAGATGTAGCTGGTTACGATTTAACTCGTTTATTTATCGGTTCTGAAGGAACACTTGGCGTGGTAACAGAAGCTATATTAAAACTTGTTCCTATGCCTGAAACAAAGAAAACAATGCTTGCACTATATGAAGATATTAATGAAGCTGCACGTGCTGTTTCTTCTATTATTGCAAATAAAATCATTCCAGCAACACTGGAGTTCTTAGACCAACCGACAATTGAAGTAGTAGAAGAGTTTGCGCAAATCGGTTTACCTACAGATGTAAAAGCAATTTTATTAATTGAACAAGACGGCCCTCCCGAAGTAGTCAATCGAGATATTGAAAACATGGCTAATGTTTGCCGCTCTATGAATGCAGTTGATGTTCGTATTGCAAAAGACGAAACAGAAGCAGATGCGCTTCGTACCGCTCGCCGTAGTGCTCTATCAGCGCTCGCACGATTAAAACCTACTACAATATTAGAAGATGCGACTGTACCACGTTCACAAATCGCTCTGATGGTTGAAGCTATTAATGCCATTGCAAAAAAATATAATATTCCTATTTGTACGTTTGGACACGCTGGTGATGGTAATTTACATCCAACTTGTATGACAGACGCTCGTAATGCAGAAGAAATGCACCGAGCTGAACAAGCTTTTGCTGAAATATTTGCGAAAGCAATTGAACTTGGTGGCACAATTACTGGTGAACATGGTGTTGGTGCAATGAAAGCTCCATATTTAGAAATGAAATTAGGTAAAGAAGGTATTGCAGCTATGCAAGGAATAAAGCAAGCTTTCGATCCAAATAACATTATGAATCCTGGAAAAATGTTCGCGAAAGACACTCGAAAAAGAGTGGTGGTTGAGCAATGACCACATTAAATAAAGAAAATATTCAAAAAGAATTTAAAGAACGATTAAGTGAAGATGAATTACTAAACTGTATGCGATGCGGTTTTTGTTTACCTACTTGTCCTACCTACATTCAATCCGGATATAAAGAGTCACATTCACCACGCGGACGTATCGCATTAATGAAAGCAGTCGTTGATGGTTTAATCGAGCCAGATGAAGATGTTGAACATACATTAAACGTTTGTCTTGGTTGCCGTGCTTGTGAACCTGTTTGTCCATCTGGTGTAAATTATGGACATTTATTAGAAGAAGCTCGTGATATTATTAATCAAAATAAAAAATTCTCAGTGCCAGTGAAAGCTGTTCGAAAAGTCGTTTTTGAAGGACTATTCCCCCATCAAAATCGAATGAGAACATTAACTGGACTAATCGGATTTTATCAACGTTCTGGTTTACAAACGCTAACACATAAAACAGGGATTATGAAGTTATTCCCTGAAACACTTGCAACGATGGATCTCGTTTTACCAAAAGTCCCTAAAATGAAAGCCATGAAAGATCGTCCTTCATTTTTACCTGCAGAAAGCACAAAGAAAAAACAAGTTGCATTCTTCACAGGCTGCTTAATGGATACGATGTTTTTAGAAACAAATAACGCAACGATGAAACTTCTTCAATTAGCTGGTTGTGATATCGTTATTCCAAAAACACAAAGTTGCTGCGGTGCATTGCATGGACATGCTGGTGAAAAGAGTGGAGCAAAAGAATTAGCAAAGCGAAATATAAAAGCATTCGAAGATTTAAACATCGACTATATTATTACGAATGCAGGTGGTTGCGGGGCTTATCTCGTAGACTATGATTATCTTTTAAAAGATGATCCGGATTGGGCTGAACGTGCTAAGCAGTTTGTTTCTAAAATTAAAGATATTACTGCTATACTAGTAGAACTAGACTTCCATAAGCGAACTGACTTACGACTCACGCCGCAAGTTATTACGTATCAAGACTCTTGTCATTTACGCAATGTTATGCGCACATCTTCTGAGCCTCGTATGTTACTAGAGGCTATCCAAGGTGCAACATATCGAGAAATGAAAGATGCCGACCGCTGCTGTGGCTCTGCTGGTATTTACAATATTGTTCATTCAGAGTTATCAATGGAATTTCTAGATTACAAAATGGACCGTGTGCATGAAACAGAAGCAGCAACCATTGTTACTGCAAATCCAGGTTGTTTATTACAAATGAAATTGGGTATTGAGCGAGAAGGGCTTTCTCATAAAATGAGAGGAATTCACATTGTGGATTTATTATTAGAAGCAATTGAAACTAACTCGTAACATACGTAATAATAGGAAAACGGCTATCTCCTTCGTCTATGTAAAGAGATAGCCGCTTTTTTGTCTGCTACAACATTAAAAATATGTTACTTTATTATAAAAAAGAACAACAGAAACATTACAGTTTTGTAAAAATCAATCCATTATATTCCTCAAAAAAACGTTCAAACCATTGATACAATAGGATTCTTCATTTTCTATTTAGGTAACTTTATCCAAAAACCCCCTCTTAAAACCAAGTATAAAAACACTATAAATTCCTTTTATACTCTATATTTCTCTTATTTTTGCTCCCTTCTTCTCTTAGGATAAATTAGGTAATTTTAAAGTCTATGAATTTTTTTCCATCTTTTTTCTCGCAAATTGTATGCTACGATGAATTTGTCAGTCAGACAGGCTGTCAAAAACAAATCGTGTGAAAACAAATTAAAACTTTATATAGGGGGACACACATCATGAAAAAGCGTGTTTTATTATCTGTAGCTGCTGCAACAGCTCTTACTTTAGGAGTATCTTCTCTAGATGCACAAGCTGCAACAGTACAACCATCTAACGTAAAGGTTCAAAATATTCAGCATTCAAAAGTAATGATGAAACAAATGAGCCAACAAGAATTACAAGCATTCTTACAATCTATGGGAGTTGAATCATTAGCACAATGGCAACAAGGAAACTTCCAACCAAACTGCTTCATTCCTGGTCAACAACCTACTGAAAATGTTGTAACTGAGCAACCAACAGCTAAGCCAGAAACTCAAAAGCCAGTTGAGCAAAAACCTGCCGAGCAAAAGCCTGCTGAAGAAGTTCAAAAACCAGAAACTCAAAAGCCTGCTGAAAACAACAATACTCAAAAACCTGCTGAACAAAAACCAGCTGAGCAAAAGCCTGCTGAAGAAGCAAAATCTTTAAGCGAGTTTGAACAACGTGTTGTTGAATTAACAAACGCTGAGCGTGCAAAACAAGGCTTACCAGCACTAAAAATCGATACTGAATTAAGCAAAGTAGCACGTATTAAGTCTGAAGATATGCAAAAAAACAACTACTTTGATCATAACAGCCCTACATACGGGTCTCCGTTTGACATGATGAAGAAATTTGGTATTTCTTATACATCTGCAGGTGAAAACATCGCTCAAGGTCAACGTACACCTGAAGAAGTAGTACAAGCTTGGATGAACAGCGCTGGACACCGTGCAAACATCTTAAATAACGGCTTCACTCACATCGGTGTTGGTTATGTAGAAAGCGGCAACTACTGGACACAACAATTTATTACGAAGTAAATAGATTAAAAGAGTCTTCTCATAATGAGAAGACTCTTTTTTAAGCTTCATAGCTTTCTATTATGTATGAATAGAAAATATATAACATAAACAACATAGATCCACAGCTTATTACACTAAGCAATACATAAAATCCCCACTCTAAGTTCAAAAACAATGAAAACAATATGCCACATGCCATCACTTGAAAAATCCGTCTACTCACTAAACAAATTTTTTGTAATTTAATTGGATCTTTTTCTTTTTCTTTGCCTTTTATTTTCTTAAATTCTTTACTCAGCATAAAAAGAAACATACTAATCCCAATCGTTAATCCTGTTTGAAAGGATATCAAATCCCCAAAATTAATAAAGAGAATAAGCGTATGAATAAACAACATAAATAACGTAATTTTCTTTATAAATCCGCCTATAATACCATGCTCTCTTTCATTAAACTTAAATATATTATGTGAAATAATATACAAAAATCCATATGAAAAAATAATAAAACAGGGAATAAATGCTACAACGACTTGTTTACTCATAAACTCGTTTGGCTGACCATTTACATTCCAATGTACTGCCATACGATTTGGTAAATAGGGATAGAGAAATAGAGTAAGTAAAAGACAAGCGAAAAATATTCCCAGTACATACTTATATTTAATCAAGTGATTCTCACCTCTCTTTTCTCTTAACGGCTTCGCTTCTTTTAGAGAAATCCCTGCAAAAATCTACTTTTTTCAAGTTAAAACTTATACTTTACGCATTTTCTTTTTGAAATTCTTTTATTTTATTATTTAACTTTGTAGGAAACGGCACATCAACTTCAATCGCTTCTTTCGTAATTGGATGCAAGAAATGTATCTTCATCGCATGCAATGCTTGACTGGACATATATTTTGTTTGTCCACCATATAATACATCCCCAACTAATGGATTACCATTATGACTCATATGAACACGAATTTGATGTGTTCTACCCGTTTCTAATTGTAACGTTACGAAAGTCGTGTTTTGCTTCTTAAAATACTTTTCTACTTTATAATATGTGATAGCTTGGTCACCTTTTGGAGAAATACGACGCCTTGTAGCATGATGGCGATCCCTTCCGATAGCAGCATCAATCTTTCCTTGTTTCTTCTTTACTTTCCCTTCAACGAGCGCTGCGTACGTTCTTTTAATTTTTCTTTCCATTAATAAGCGATCCATAATTGAACCAGCAATTCTATGCTTAGCAAACACGACACCACCTGTCGTATCTTTATCTAAACGATGAATATGACGCACCTTCGTCTCTAAACCTTGCATTTGAAAATGAAAAGCAACAAGATTTGCAAGCGTCCCGGTTCCACCTTTTTCAGCAGGGTGTGTGTCCATTTGCTCTGGTTTATTTACGATAAGTACGTGATCATCTTCGTATACTACATGTAATTCACCATATTCTGGATCTACACCGTACTCTTCCTCCGCAAACATATGGACTTGTAACTTATCGTTCTCTTTTAAAAGCTCATTCCATCTTCTTTGTTCCCCGTTAACCGTAACACCTTTTTCCATACGAAGCTGATGTAATAGCTTTTTCGGTATTTCCCATTCTACTTTTAATACCGATTCAATACTTATACCATTCCATTTAGCTGGAACGGTAATTTCACACCATTCACCCTTTTTCTTTGTTTCCATACTGTTTATCACCTTATTTCTATTGATTCTCTCATTGTAACGGAAAACACACTTTGATGCACCGTCAAAAATAGAGGACAGTCTTATAATAGACTGCCCCTCAAGCTCTAAGTCTTTTCATTTCTAACAATACTTCTTCAGCTTTTTGTTCATACGATAAATCCTTAAAGAAATCCGCCAACCTTTTATAATCATTGTAAGCATCTAATAAATCGTCCATCTTTTCTATTTTCATCACTTGTTGTTTTTGTTTCATTTTTACTGGATAGCGATAACCTGATACTTCTTGTATTTTGTAATACTCATCCTCTACTTGAACGACCTTTACAAGTTCTTCCTCTTCTGCATCCATCGTATACCCGTCAAATTCTCTAAGTAGTTCATAAATAATATGAGTCCATTCATCTTTTGGATAAAATCCTTTTTCTAACCGATAACCGACAATGCGATACATATGCCCATCGTTCTCGGCAAACTGTACTGTATCATTTAACTTAAACTTAAAATAACGAAACATTGCCTTCACCTACTTATTATGTAATGTTCTTATCACATACTATTTGCAAAATGTAGGCTTTGCTATTCATAAAAAATGCTCATCATATTGATGAGCATTTTTTACGATGATTTTTCTCGTTTTTTTCGAAATGGTAACCACCAGTTCCAGTCTCCAAATAACTTCATTAAGCTTGGTACGAGCATAAGACGAATAATTGTTGCATCAAGAAATATTGCTAATGCAACGCCAAGACCCATCTGCTTTACTGGTAAAATATCAGTAAATGCGAATGCACCAGTTACAACAATCATTATTAAAGCAGCTGATGTAATGATTCTACTTGTTGAAACGAGCCCTTCTAACGTTGCTTGATCGTTATCTCCTGTTTCTTCATAGAGCTCATGAATACGTGAAATAAGAAATACTTCATAATCCATACTAAGCCCAAATACGAGGCCAAAAATGAAGATTGGTAAGACAAACAGAACCGGACTTGCTTCTAAACCGAAATGACCACCTTCAAATAACCAAACAACAATTCCAATGGTTGCACTTAAACTAAGTATATTCATAACAATTGCCTTAATTGGAATGAGTATAGATCGGAATGCAAATAATAATATAACAAAGGTCGATCCAAATATAACAGACATACCAATTACAACTTTATCTTTAATTTCATCTTCTAATTCTTGTTGAAACGTCGTCATTCCGCCTAGATAATACGTAACATCCGTTTCTTTATAGTTCTTTTTAAAGTCACGTACCCACTGTTTTGCAGTCTCTGTACGTGGTTTTGTTTTCAAAAATATTTCTATCGTCGTCTTATTCCCTTGCGTGTATGCTTCAAATACAGGAGCTAGTTTCGCTGATTCTGGCGACTGCAACATTCCAACAACTTGATCTGCTTTCATTCCAGTTAACCCGTCGTATAAACTTCTTACTTCATGTACTTTCTTATCACCTTTTAACTTTTGAACGACTTCTTCTATCTTTTGTAGACTTTCTTTTTCTTTCATATCTTTTTTCGTCTCTACAACTAACGTAACATCAGCGTGTGTTTTGACAGTTTCATTAAATGCTTCTTCATACTTTTCATATGCAATCCTTGTATCACTCTTTTCAGGTAAAGCTTCAACACCAGGGAACTGCAAATTAGCTGTACGTAACGGTAATAAGCAAATAACAATAAATGTTGTAACAACAATAATCATTGCAATTGGATGTTTCATCACAAATTTTGCAAATTTACGCCATGCTTTTGCCGGCGTATGTGCTACTTGATTCTTTTTTAATATTCTTTTACCGATTAACGATAATAGTGCTGGAAGAAGTGTGAGTGAGAATAAAATACTCATAATGACAACAATCATTCCGCTAATCGCGACAGATTGAATATAATCTATCTTAAAGAAAAACAAACCGGATAACCCAACAAATACGCATAATCCTGAAAATACAATCGCACGTCCTGCCGTTTGATATGTAATTGCTATCGCTTCTTTTACCGTTCGTTTAGCAACTTCCTCTCGAAAACGGTTCACAAATAATAGCGCAAAATCAATAGATAATGCAAGTCCAATCATCGGTGCAACGTTTAACACGAAAATAGATAGTTCTTTATCAACACCGATGAAATACAATATACCCATCGTACTAATAACACTAAGCGCCCCATTCAAAATCGGTAAAATTGATGCCAAAAGGCTACCAAACGAAAATAGTAATACAAGAAACGCAATTGGTAATCCAATCATCTCTGCTACTTTTAAATCATTTTGCGTTCTTTCATTAATCTCTTTATTAATTTTCGGAAACCCTGTAGGTGTTACTTTTAATGCTATATTACTTTCTTTCTCAATCTCATCAGCAAATTGTAATGTCTTTTCCATTCGTTCCTTATTTGTTTTCCCGGAAAATAAAATTGTCGCATAGCCGATGTCATCTTGTAGCATTTCTTTATTTTGGATTGGGTGATGGAAAGATTCATAGTTCTCTTTCTCTTGAACATTCTTTACAATTTCATTTATTCGCTTTTTAAATTCCTCATGCGAAGCATCTTTATTTTTCTCAAAAACGAGCAGCAGCGTATCTTGAGACTTCTTAAAATCTTTATCTAAAATTTCTTTCGTTTTTTGATAGTCGCCTTCCGTTTGGAAACCGTCACCACCTAATACTCCCGGTAGCTTTGGAGCAAAAATCCCAAGTGCGATTGCGAGCAACAGTAACGCTACAATTACTGTATAACGAAACTGATACAAAAAGGCTCCTAACTTCCCCCACTTATCAACTTTATGTACATTTGTCTTCACACATTTTCACCTACTTTACATAATTCAATTGTCACTTATACTGTATCACATCTTGATATAAACAAAAAACGTCTGGAAAAACTATAATAATAGTTTTTCCAGACGTTTTTCTATCTCTCTTTATTAAGCCCTAATCTCTCAGTAAGTAAACGATGGTAGTAAATCGCGATAATTAACAAAATACCACCTACGCAGTAACCAGCTAAAATATCAGTTGGGTAATGTACATTTAAAATGACTCTACTTAATCCAATCGATAGAATTACTATACCCATCAAAATCGTTGTGACACATTTCCCAGCTACGCTTTTCAAATTAGCAGCAATGATATAAGTAAGAAATCCAAATGTCATAATTGATAGCATTGCATGTCCACTAGGAAAACTATATCCAAGTGCATCTAGCGCTTCATTTAATGACGGACGTTCTCTCTTTACAATCTCTTTTATCCCTTTATTCACAAGATGTGTTACTAAAATTCCCATTGGATATACAATCATCGCAGCATAATAACGCTTCTTCCAAAAAACAAGCAAACTTATAACGAGCGTAGCGACTATCCCAATTGCTGATCCCAATTTTGTAAAGTACGAGAAAAATGTAAGAGAACTTTCCGTTTGTAGCCCTCTTACTAATCCACGGACATATGTATCCATCACTGTAACGCCACCTGCATGTACGCGCCAAGCAACAATACCAAATACAGCAAATAACAAACCGATACACATTACCTCATACTGATGTAACTTCTTCTTCAAACGATTTCCTCCTACTATGAAAAAATGCGATTTCTACTTTAGAAACCGCATTTCCTTGCTTATTTACCTTTTGTTTTTAGCTCTGTCCAGTAACGATCATAGTCTTTTAACTTATCGTCTACATCAACAAGCCATTCTGTACGATCTAACTCTTCTTTCGTTAAGAAAATCATGTGATTATCACGGTATTCTTTACTATGAAGAGGATGAGCTTTTTCATTTGGATTACTGTAACCAATTGACTCGTAGTTTTTCACACTTACTTTTTCATCTAGTAAGTAGTTCATAAATTTCTCAGCAAGCTCTTTATGTTTTGCACCTTTTGGAATTGCTAACGTATCAGCCCAAATTGTGCCGCCTTCTTTTGGTACAACATATTCTACATCTTTATTATCTTTTGCGATAAATGCTGCATCTCCAGACCAAACTGTTCCGATCCAAGCATCTTCTGTAATGAATTTTTGTTTAATGTTATCTGTATCAAATGCTAATAAGTTTGGAAGCAGCTTCTTTAAATCATCTGCTGCTGTCTTTAATTGTGCATCGTCTTTCGTACTGTTTGAGAACCCGTGCTTCTTAAGACCCACTCCTAATACTTCACGAGAATCGTTCAGTAACGTTACATGTCCTTTATATTTCTCATTCCATAAGTCCGCCCAGCTTGTAGGTGCTTCTTTCACATACTTTTTATTGTATGCAATCCCTGTTACACCCCAAGTGTACACTAAAGAATATTTATTCTCTGGATCAAACGCAGGTGTTTTAAAATTAGAAACCATATTTTCGATATTCGGGATATTCTTTTTATCTAACGGCGCTAATAAGTCCATTTTCGCCATTGTTTTAACCATGTAATCCGACGGCTGAATTAAGTCATACTTTGCGCCACCAGCTTGTAATTTCGCAAGCATTTCTTCATTACTTGCGTACTTGTCATAGTTAATTTTCACATTATACTTCTTTTCAAAATCTTTTAGCACTTGCTCATCAAAATTGTCAGCCCAACTATAAATATTTAATTCTTCTTTCTTTTCACCACAACCAGCAAGCACACCAGCAACAAGGCTAAAGCTAATTGCTGCGCCAGCTATTCTTTTCATTAATTTCATCGGTTTATTACCCCCTTGTACTTTCTATATCGTTCGTATTATAAAGGAAGGTGTCCTCCAGAGTTTTCTTCACCATCTGCACCTTTGTTCCGGAAGATTTCAGATAGAACCATTAATCCTACGATAGCAACAATTAAAATTGTAGAAAGAGCATTAATTTCTGGTGATACTCCGCGCTTAACCATACTGTAAATGTATAGTGGCAATGTTGTTGATCCTGGTCCTGATACGAAGAAACTAATTACAAAATCATCAATTGATAATGTGAATGTTAATAATGCTGCCGAAATAACTCCCGGTGCAATTGCTGGGAACGTTACATAACGAAACGTTTGCCAAGGCGTTGCTCCTAGATCATTTGCAGCTTCTTCTAAGTCACGTCCCATACTTGAAAGACGCGCAGCTAAAATAACAACAACAAACGAAATGCTAAATGTAATATGTGCAATAATAATCGTTGTTTGTCCAAGTTCCATTCCTAACTGACTGAAAAGAATTAGTAAAGATAATCCCATTAAAATATCAGGAATTAAAATTGGTAAATATACAAGGCCATTAATAGCCCCTTCGAAACGATATTTATAACGATGTAAAGCAATTGCAAAGAATACACCAAGTACCGTTGTCACAATCGTTGTTATAACTGCAATCGTAATACTATTTACAAATGCATCAATAACATCTTGTTTTTGAAATAAATCTGTATACCAATGGAATGTAAAACCTTCCCACTCCGCATTAATGCGAGAGTCGTTGAAAGAATAGACCATTAAAACCATCATTGGAAAATACAAGAATAACAAAATTAACCAAGAATAAGAAACTAAAAACTTCTTCATCTTTGCCTATTCCCCTCCGTTCTCATTATATTTATATACTTTCGTTGCACGATAATATAAGTAAATTAACAGAACAGAGAATAGAACAACGATAATCGATAACGCAGATCCAAACGGCCAGTCACGTGCACCTAAGAATTGATTTTGAATAACGTTTCCGATTAATGCTACTTTCGATCCGCCCATCACGTCTGATACAACAAACATTCCGATAGAAGAAACGAATACTAAAATAGAACCAGTCGCAATTCCTGACATCGTCATCGGCACTGTTATATTCCAAAATGCCTTTATTGGTGTTGCTCCTAAATCATAAGCCGCTTCTAGCTTACGCTTATCCAGCTGCTCAATTGCTGCATACACTGGTAAAATCATAAATGGTAATAAAGAATAGACCATTCCGAGTATTACAGAAGGAGTATTATATAATAAATTTAACGGTTCACTAATAATGCCAAGCTTTAATAACAACGTATTCACAAGACCTTGTGAACGTAAAATAACAATCCATGCGTATGAACGAACAAGAAAGTTAATCCAAAACGGGATCGTTGCCAATAATAAAAGAATAGAGCGGTATTTGCGGTCAACAATTGTAATTGTATACGCAAACGGATAACCAATTAATAAACATATTACTGTTGTAATAACTGCGATCTTAACAGTTTCCCATAACGTTCCTAAGTACAATGGATCAAATACACGGGATATATTCTCCAGCGTAAATTGCATTTCTACTGTCCCGTAAGCTCCGCGCTGCATGAAGGCGAATCCTAATACGAATACGAGCGGGATTAGGAAGAAAATTAGCAGCCACGCGACTGTAGGTAGTGCGAGTAATTTCCCTTTTTTCAATTTAAGGTCACCTCGTCCTCTTGCTCCCAGCCTACATATACATTATCTCCAATGCTCCACTGCGCTGCCTCTTCAGCAGTTTGATATGCCATTAGTAATTCTGATGTTTTCTCATCACGTACATAAAGCTTCTCCATATTTCCGACAAACTCAATATCTTCAATATGTCCAAGATGGTATTCTTTTAAAATTGGTTCTTCAACCGAACGTACTTTTACATTTTCAGGGCGAATTGCTACATAGCCTTCCCCGTTCTTCACAATATTATTTTCACCGATGAATGTCGCAACGAACAATGTTTTCGGCTTATTATAAATTTCTTTCGGCGTTCCGATTTGTTCGATATGTCCTTTATTCATAACGACAATACGATCGCTCATGCTCATTGCTTCTTCTTGATCGTGCGTTACGTATATGAACGTAATTCCTAAATTACGTTGTAAGTTTTTCAATTCACGTTGCAAGTCTTTTCGTAACTTAAAGTCAAGCGCTCCAAGTGGCTCATCTAATAGTAATACACGCGGATTATTTACAATCGCTCTTGCAATTGCAACACGCTGCTGTTGTCCACCAGAAAGCTTCGCAGGTTTACGATTACGGAACTCAAGTAACTGCGTTAAACGCATTGCCTCTTCAGCACGCTCTTTCTGCTCTGCTGCTGATACTTTCTGCATTTTCATACCAAAACAAATATTCTTCTCTACTGTCATATGTGGGAATAGTGCGTAATGTTGGAACACTAGGTTCATATGACGCTTATATGGCGGCAAATCGTTAATTCTTTCATCATCTAATAAAAGATTCCCTTTAGTTGGAGTTTCAAATCCTGCGATCATACGAAGTAAAGTCGTTTTCCCGCAGCCACTCGGCCCTAAAATTGTTAAAAACTCTCCCTCTTTAATATCTAAAGAAAGAGGTGGGATAATCACTTGATTTCCAAAATGTTTTTCAACTGCTTCAACTTTAATAATCTTTTTCATTTTCCCGTCCTATCTACCTTAAATTTTAAATTTTTATATTCATGAATAAATATTTATGTTCTATAGACTATTTTTTGTTTCGATCCAAACAAAAATGGTTATTTAACAAGCGTTCGTTTCTATTCTTTATGTAGTATGTTTGATTCATTTTCGCATGATACATAACGTCGAACAGAAAAACCCCTTCCATTGCGAAGGGGCTATTATCATACGGCTACGCCTACTGATAAACACCATCATCATTTTAACAACTTTCGTATGAATTTTAAAGCACTTTTTGTAGAAGAGTAACGAATTTTCATGTCGAATGCTGTAGATTGGGCTAAAATGCTTTTATAATGTGAAAAAGTCCGAAAACTTTCTTTCCCATGATAACCCCCTAATCCACTACTTCCAACACCCCCAAAAGGTAAATATGGCGTGGCAAGATGATAGACAACATCATTAATACAGCCTCCACCATATGAAATATTACTCGTCACTTTCTTTTGTACTTCTTTATCTTCAGAAAATACATATAACGCTAACGGCTTCGGATGTTGCTGGATTGTGCCAATTACATCTTCTATGTTGTCGTACTCTATGATTGGTAAAATCGGACCAAAAATTTCGTCTTCCATAACAGTATCTTTCCATGTAATATCCGCTAGTACTGTCGGTTCAATATGTAATGTATCTTTCTTATAGTTTCCACCAATTACGACTTGACCATCTTGTAAAAATCCACATAATCTTTCAAAATGACGCTCACTTACAATACGCACATAATTTTCATTTTGCAAAGGTTCTTTACTATACTGCTCTATAATTTCATGTCGCAGTGCCTCAATTAGCTTTTCTTTCACGGAAGAATGCACATACATATAATCAGGCGCTACACACGTCTGCCCTGCATTTAAAAACTTACCCCAAACAATTCTTCTTGCTGTCATCTCTATCTTTGCATCTTTATGTACAATACAAGGACTTTTCCCGCCAAGTTCTAAAGTGAGCGGCGTCAACTGTTTCGCTGCTGCTTCCATTACAACTTTTCCAACGCCAACACTACCAGTAAAGAAAATATAATCAAATGGTTCCCTCAGCAAAGATGTACTCTCTTCAACGCCACCTTCTACTACCGCTACAAGCTCTTCTGGGAATAATTCATCTAACATTCTCTTAAGCACTTTTGAAACGCTTGGTGTTAACTCTGACGGCTTTAAAACGATTGTATTTCCAGCTGCCAGTGCTCCTACAAGTGGTGCAATTGCTAATTGAAAAGGATAGTTCCACGGTGCAATAATAAGTGTCACACCATACGGTTCTGGCACTACTTTTCCTTTTGATCCAAAATGAGTAAGTGCTGTTCGAACTCGTTTCGGTTTACTCCACGATGACATATGTTTCAATTGAAAGGAAATTTCTTTTAATACATATCCAACTTCCGTTGTAAACGACTCGTGAACTGACTTATTTAAATCTAATTTCAATGCCTGAAATATTTCTTCTTCAAAATGCTGAATGCCTTCATAAAGCTTCTTCAAATTATTCTTTCGCATTTCGATGCTTCTCGTATGCCCTTTTAAAAAATATTCCTTTTGCCTACTTACAATAGAGGAAATACTCATTCACTCACCTTCTCCCACTATTTTTATCCAATTCTTTCATTATTTATATAGACTTCATATATAACAAATTTCTATTCTTAAGGTTACATTATATATGACTTTTTCAGCTATATAAAATTCATTGCTCACAAAAAAACTACCGAAAGAAAATCTCTCGGTAGTTTTACAGTATTAACGATATAAACGAACAGCACCTGCAGAATTATCATCAGCTTGTCCTACTACTTCAAACTTCAGACCAAGCTTCGGTAAAATACGTCCTGCATCTGGAATCTGTTGATTAATATACGTTTTAGAATCATCAAACTTCGGTACACCTGCTAAACCATCATACGTATACGTTCCACGCGTTGGAGATACAACTTTCCAAGCTGGCGTTTTATCGAATGAGAACGCCGCATCTGCGATTTGGAATCGCGTACTACTTTCCACTGTCGGTTTACCATTTAAAGTTCCTACAATTGCTTCTGGATGAGAATCAACTACACCTAGGAAACCGTGTCCTGGATGTACACCTACCCAGTTATCTGTGTAAGCTGAATCTGCATACCATACAACCATACCAGCGTTATATACTGGACCACGTGCAAATTTTAACGCGTTATCTGAACCAGCATAGTTTCTCCACTCAACATAGTAGTTATGGCTTTTCTTCTCTGTTCCGTTAGAAACAGCAAAACCATCTAATTTGAATTGTGGCGTACCTTCTGCGTCATCAGAGAATACTACTTTATCATCTACTGTTAATGAAGCATTATCAAGTAAGAAACCATTTAATGCTAAACCACCATCAGTAATGTAATCAAATGTTAATTTTACTTTCTTACCTTTGAACTGGCTTAAATCATATGATTTGTCAATCCATTTTCCATTTGTCGAATCTGCATTTCCACTATTTGCTTTCTCACCAAGTCTTTCAATTAACGTTTGTTGACCATCTTCCGTTACAGCGTGTACTTCAAGGAAATCATACTCTGCTTCAATTTCATATAATGATTTGAAGTCAAATTTTGCAGTCGTTGCATTTGTTAAATCGAACAGTGGTGTTTCCATCTTCGTATGAAGATCATCACCTTTTGTGCTGTAGTAATACTGTTTTCCGAATGCCGGCTCAATTGTTTTTATATCTTTGTCTGGTAAGTTAACACGAATCATACCTGGACGGTTAGATTTCGTAACACTTTGGTCTAAATATGTTGCTAGGCCGATACCTTTATTTAATTTCTCGTAATCTACTTCTACGATATTTGCCCAGTTACCACCGATTGTTTTTTGGAAAAACTCTTTATTTTGTGGTGATAAGCTCGTTGGTGTTGTACCTGCAATTTTACCAGCCCAGCTTCCGCCACTCATGATAGACCAAGCTTGAATTGGCTCACCAGCACCGCTATATTGTGTATCATACTCATCTGGTAAACCTAAATCATGACCATATTCATGCGCGAATACACCAACTGCTCCATCTTCTGGTTCAATTGTGTAGTCGAACGCTGCCATCTTTCCACCCCAATATGGAACTTTCGCTTGTGTACCTTCAATTGCGAATGGTTTTGGTCCAACTGTCCAGCGATGTGACCAAATTGCATCATCACCTAATTTACCACCACCTGCTTCTTGTCCAACACCTGCATGAATAATCATTAAGTGATCAATTAAACCATCCGGTTGATTTTTATTTCCATCACCATTTACATCATATTGATCAAATTGATCAAACTCTGATAGATCAAGACCGCTATCTACAGCTGCTTTTAATGCATCTTTTACTAAATCACGTGGGCCTTTTGGTCCTTTATTATCATGACCGCCGCTAGCAGCATCTGCACCGTAATCAGCAGCTTTACCAGGAACTGTTAACCATTTTGTAACTGTTCCGTCCACTGTGTAACTACCACCAGATTGCTCTTCGTAATATTGTTTAAACGTTTCAATTTTACTTCCATCATCTAATGTAAACGGCTCGTTGCCGAATAACATTTTTTCATAATGTTCTTTATTAAAATCGTTAGAATACATATATCCAGGCTCTTTGTCGATATTATTATGTTTAAAGTCAGCGTACTCTACAAGTAAAACGAGTACTTTATCTTTACGTACATCACCGTTATAGTCTTTTTGTTTCGCTGGAGAAGTTGGTACTTTACCATTTAGACCGCCTTTAACTGGGCCTGTCGCTGCAGGTGTTCCTGTTGCAGGGTTATCTAATTTTTCTTTCGTGTCTGCTTTCGCATCTTTCACTTTCTTTAAAAAATCAGATGCTTCTTTCGTAAGTTGATCCCCATTTGGTACTTCTTTCCCAGGATTTTCACCCTTTTTGTTCTCTACATACTTTTCGACAGCTTTCTTTGTTTCTTTCTCTGAAGCTGACGAATCAATTACCCCACGTTTTTTTAGCGCATCTGCTAAACGTTCTTCCGGAATTAAGTGATCATCAACTGGGCTCGTAGCTGTTTTATTCGCAGGCGTTTCAGCATATGCAGATTGAGTACCAGCTCCGAATGAAAGGCCTAATACAGCTGTTAAAGCGATTGATGACAAAACTTTGAACGGTTTCTTGTTCATCCCTTATTTCCTCCCCTAATAAATAATATGTATTACAAATTGAATTTTATTAAAAATTCAATATTTTTTCAATATTTAGTCATATTATGTAATATTTTTAATATATTTGTAAAAATTTCATAGTTAGCATACGAATATATCACAATTCAACAATGTTTTCTGAAAATATTGAAAGTTTTTATCGAACAATTTATAATTTCCATAGAGGGAGTTTAATGGGGATTTTATCTTTGTTTCATCTACACAATATTTGATAATTCACTATATAAAACACAAAATCCGATTGCATTATCATGTATTCTGTAGCAGCAATTATGACCGATAATTAGGGAGGAATTACATTTGTACAAAGATAAGACAGACGCACTGGATCAAGAATGGATTGATTTAATACTTGAAGCTCTAGATGCTGGTATCGCCATGCAAGACATCGAGCAATTTTTCCAACGTATGAAGCCATCCAGTCAGGCTCAATAGGTTTGTTCTTTTTAACGAAGTTTATGTTATAATAATGACATCATAAGACAACTACATATTGATAGAAAGGTGCGCAAATATGATTGGAGAACGTATAAAACGCCTTCGTTTACAAAAAGGGATTTCATTAACTGAACTTGCCGAAAAAGCTGGCGTTGCTAAATCTTACATTAGTTCTATAGAACGAAATTTACAAAAAAACCCTTCCATTCAGTTTCTTGAAAAGATCGCAGCAGTTCTACAAATTCCAGTTGATACTTTACTTCATGATGAAACAACAAAGGAAACTAACCTAGACTCCGAATGGACACAACTCGTTAAAGATGCAATGAACTCTGGTGTCTCCAAAGAACAATTTCGTGAATTTCTTGAATTTACAAAGTGGAAGCAAAATCAAAAATAATAATAGAAAGAAGTGCTTACAACCAGCACTTCTTTTTCTTTATAAAAAAAAGCGGGAATACCCGCTTTTTTATTATTTTTCTTCCCCAGCTTCTTGGTTGGCATTGAATGTCCATTCTAAATTCAATGTATCACCTTGGAAGATATTTTGGTCTTTTCCATCATCTACGAATTCAAATTGTACCCATAGATAATCCTCTGTACCAGCTGCTAATCCACCCTTTTCTCCCCACTCAGGAGCAAAGATATCTTTAGCTAAAAGATCTGGATCAACTTTTTGTAAGTCTGCTAAAGTTGTTTCATATACAGGCTCACTTTGTTTATCCCAGTTCCAAAGGAATTTTACTTTAACGTGCTTACCAAAGTCTTCACCAGCATTATCACCTTTTGCATCTTTAACAGTATACTTTGTTGCTAATTTAACGTCTTTAATAGTTAACGAACCGCTGTTTTGTAATAAGAACTCTTTCTTAACAGAATCCCCTGGTTTTAAATCTTTAATATCTACAAGCGTCTTAGGGTTTAATGTAAGGTCTAACGTCCCAGCTGCAAATGTATTGTTTGATACTTCTTTATCGCTAAAGAATGCAAATGTTCCTCCACCAATTAAAGCTAACCCCAATGCTGCTGATGCAACTCCCATACCTAATTTCTTTTTCAGACTCACAATCAATTCCCCCTAGCTTTTTTTTATATTTTTATCACTTATTTTTCAATAAGAGATGTAAAGAAAACTATATTAGCTTAGCTAATATGCGTTCTTTTTTAAAAACCTTATGTTCATTATAACGAACAACTCTATATAAACACAACACATATTTATTAATATTTTCAGTTATTTTTATTTCTCAATATTTTTTAGACTTTTCGGAAAAAACAATGATAATTTATAACTTTTTTCACACTCAAATCATTTAATACTATAAGAAAAAAGAAAAACAAAGAGGTGAGGGCTAACGTTCCCTCACACTCGTATAAATATTACTAGTCTTGCTTATTCGTTCACTCTCTCTTACACCACATTCTTGTTTTCTGGCTGTTTCACTAAAGCAGTTACTCCGCTTTCTTCTGCTCTTCTAGCTTTTTCTGTTCTTCCACTTTCTTTTGCTCTTCTACTTTTTTCTGTTCTTCTACTTTCTTCTGTTCTTCTACTTCCTTCTGTTCTTCGGCTTTCTTTTGTTCTTCGGCTTTCTTTTGTTCTTCGGCTTTCTTCTGTTCTTCTACTTTCTTTTTTTCTTCGGCTTTCTTTTGTTCTTCTACTTTCTTCTGTTCCTCTGCTTTCTTTTGTTCTTCGGCTTTCTTTTGTTCTTCTACTTTCTTCTGTTCCTCTGCTTTCTTTTGTCCTTCCGCTTCAATTGCAACGTTTAATTGTTGCTGAAGAGCCTGAATTTGCTCATCAATAGCTTTCAAGCTAATTTCTTTCTCAATATAGTCACGCTTCTCTTTGATACTGCGAAAGCCTTCATTTACATATATGGACACTTGCTGCATCGACTCATCTTTATTTACCTTTAATTCTTCTTGTATTTGATTGTAAGGAGCTTCTATTTCAGTATATACATTTTGCAGAGCTTCCTTCTCAGCAACAATTTTCTCACGCCCTTGTTGCCATACAGAAATCGCCTGTTTTATTTCTTCAATAGAAGTTGCTTTCGATTTCCCCTTCATCGTTCCATACTCACGCTCAATAAACTGTTTATGTTTCTCAGATTGCTCTTTTAACGTATTAACTGTTTTCGGAAATATAATTGCTGTAGAAAGCGTCGCTTCTACTTTCGTTTCATGAATGAACGCCGCTTCTGTATGCGTCATAATTTGAGATCCTAAATAAAACGTAATAGAACACATACACGGCAATATAAGCATCTTTTTAAAATTACGCGGTCTTTTCAGCATCTTAATCTCTCCCATCGAACATTACGTTCTTTATACAGAACATTATCTATATTATAGTAAAGAACTATTAAAATTGATAGACAAATACTAGAAAAATAGAAAAAGGGCTATCCATGTGATAGCCCTTTTTATTATTATCTTTCTTCACCTGCTGTTTGTTGTGCATCAAACGTCCAATTTAATTGTAACTTATCGCCTTGGAATTGATTTTGATCTTTTCCATTATCAACGAACTCAAATTTCACTTTGAATTTATCAGATTTACCTGCTGAAATACCTTTTTCATCCCAGAACCAAGCCGATAAATCATTATCTACAGCTGTAAGTGTGTCACCTTTTAATTTATCTAAAGTAGTTTGTTTCACAATTGTCTCATGCTTATCTACATTTTTTAAGAATGTTACTTTAATATGTTTACCAAAATCATCTTTATTATCTTTCTTTACATCTTCTACATTATAATCTGTTTTCAGTAGAACCTTTTTAATATCTAAAGAACCTTTATTTTCTAGTTTAAATTCTTTTTCAATTGTATCCCCAGGTTTTAAATTCGATACGTTAACAACTGTTGATGGATTTAATGCTAAATCCAGTGTTCCAGCCGCAAATGTATTGTTTGACACTTCTTTATCACTGAAAAATGCAAATGTTCCTCCACCAACTAAAGCTGCTCCTAATACTGCTGATGTAATACCCATTCCTAATTTTTTCTTTAAAGTCATGTCCATATCCCCTTAATATATATTTGTTAACTTCCTAAACGGAAAGTATAACCAAACGAACTAGACGGATTGTTCTACTTTTTTATCTTTCTTTTCTCCGTCAATGCTACGAATAGCACCAAAAATAGAAATAGCGGAATAACCAAGCAAAAAGACTCCTGGAATAATAAGAAGCAATGCTGCTCCCGCTTTTGAATTCGCATAATTCAGTAAATAACCAACATACGGAACTGTAATATCTGCATACTTTCCAACTACATTTTCTGCAAGTACTGGCTCTAAATCTGGTCCGTTGTTGTTATCCCCTTTTGTTTCATACATTACTTTTCCATTTGTATCTTTCACACCGATAATACGGTGAGTGATAATTTTTTGATCTTTCTCTTTAAAGGTAATAACATCACCTTTTTGATATTTAGAACCATCTTTGTTTGGTTCTATTGCAATGATTGATCCTGTTAAAAACGTCGGCTCCATTGATCCTGAAAGAACGCTCTTAAATTGATATCCCATCACTGTCGGATCACCACCGCTTGCTTTTGAAGAAATAACTACAAAAGCTAAAAAAACCATCAATGCAAATAAAACAAATGAGATCGCGTTGCTAATTATCTTCCATATTAATTTCATCGTCTCTCTCCCTCTCCGTTGTTTTATATTATTTGAAGTATGCAATATCCACTTTGTTCTTTAACAAGAACACAAGTAAATGATATAACGAACTTTAAGTTATTGCAATAAGAAAATTTACAATTATTAGTTATTTAAAATATAGAAAAAAGACTGTGCCAAAATTTTACACAGTCTTTTTATTAGTAATTTATTTACCTTCTGATTTCATTCCTTTTGTATTTCGGCGCAACACTACATATAAAATTGCTCCAAATAATATAATCGCACCTATCCCAACACTTATTACTTTCACATTTGAGTCTTTTACTTCAGGCATAGTTGTATCTTTTTTAGGCATCGTAAAAGTGACATCTTCTGTTGAAAGAACATTTACCGTCGCAATTGTTTGATTATTTTTCGTAATATCAACTGCACCAACTACCTCACCACGATGTATTCCTTTATGATATAAAGATTCTTTATCTAATGAAGCCGCCCGGAAAATAGTTTTCACATTTTTCCCTTCATCTTTCTTAAGCATAAGCTCCGCACTTTGTTCCAACTCAGAATTAACATCTTTATTTAAATATGTTGTTTTTTGATGCCAATTATGTTTATCAAGCACCATTTGCTTCGTAAATTGACCGAAAGAATATTCCGCCATCTGCTTCAAATCTTCATAAATTTCAGGTCTTTGAGAAGCCATTACTACGCTTATAATACGATTTCCATCTTTCTCATTTAATAAAACAAGTGTATTACGTGCTTCATTCGTAAACCCTGTCTTACCGCCAATGCTATATGGATTTTCAAAAAAATTAGATTTATTAAAAATAGACACCGTCTGCCTAGACGTCGTAACTGTCGTTCTTTTCGTATTCATCGCTTGTAAAATTTCAGGATACTTTTGCACACCCTTCGTAATCATAGCCATATCATACGGCGTCGTATAATGGTTCGGATCATGCAATCCATTCGGTGTTACAAAGTGGCTATCTTTCGCTCCTAATTGCTTCGCTTTCTCATTCATCATATTAGCGAAATTCCCAACACTCCCGCCAATCCGCTCCGCAATCGCATACGACACATCATTCGCACTCAGCACCATTAAAATCATAAGCGCAGTATTTCTATTAATTGTCTCTCCAGGTTGAAACTCAATTTGATAATTACTCTTCTCTTGATCTAATGCTAATTGTGAAAATGTAAATTGATCCTCTGGCTTTGTATGCTCCATGAGTAAAATCGCTGTTAACACCTTCGTCGTACTAGCAGGATATGCTCGGTGATATGCGTTTTTATCATACAAAACATCTCCTGTTTTCGCATCAATTGTCGTTGCAAACTGACTAAAAACATTCGGTCCTTCCGCAGGTGGTGGTGCAACTTGTTCTGGATTTACTCCAATATTCGTCTCAGCACGCAATGTTATGGGCGTCAAAAAAAACGAACAAATAACTGTAATAAAAACCAAAAATTTCTTAAAATTTACCATATGACTCTCCCTTTTCCATTTACTCCTTAACAAAATAATAAATCTACCAATCATATGTAATTTGTATTATATTGGAAGAAATTTCACTATTTTTTACTATATCATACTTTTACGATAAAGAACATAAATATACAATAAAAATAAGAAGGAATTACTCTTTCTTATCCTTCTCATCAATCAACGAATCTATTAACTTTTGACTAGCTTCCTCGGGCGTAATCTCATCTGTTATTCCCATAAACGACCAACCTTTAGAATCAACCCACTCAACAAACTCTTGTAAAAATTCATCATGTGTAACATCCACATCAAGAATCGATCCATTAATCGAAATCGTTCTATTTTTAGACACGCGCATCTTGAACGTTTTTCTTACCATTACAACTTTTCTCCCTCTACTTCTGAATATTTATAAAGTGAAACTTTCATCAACCCTCACGAATCGGACTTTTACGGGCATTCCGACCCGAACCTAACTTCTTTACTTTTGCTGAATTTCGAGGTAAGGGATCTTACTGCCCGCAAATAGCGAGATAAAATAATCATGTATCTCTGTTATACATGATTTTCAGTAAATTGTAAAAAGGATATATTGGCCAATTTAAATAGCAAAAATAAAAATCTCTTACCTACGTAAACGTAATACGACATACAATCGCTCATAAATTATTAAATAAATCCATAAAAGTATACACTTTAAAACATAATTGAGTAAGCCATTCTAGTCTTTTGGAAGATATTATCTAAAATAGTATACTAAACGGATAAAGGATATTTGAATAAAGAAACTGAGGCCCTCTATTTAGCTGGATTCTTAAGTTGTAGACTTAAAGACTGATGCCTGAATTCATATTTAATTTCTATTTCTGTACATCATATCGTAAGAAAGAAGGTAGTACTGTGAAAACAACAGAAAATTTTACTGACAGGGCCGATATATATGCAAAATATCGCCCTAGTTATCCTAATGAATATATTGATTACTTGCTTTCAGCTAACCAACTGAAAGGGAATCGGATTGTGGCTGATATTGGTTCAGGTACGGGGATATTTAGCCACCAGCTGCTTGAAAGTGGTTTACATGTTATTGGAGTTGAGCCAAATGATGATATGAGAAAGATGGCTGAGCAATCATTAAAACTATATTCTCGTTTTCAATCCATAAAAGCAACTGCTGAAAATACCACTTTAAAAGAAAATAGTGTAGATTTAGTAACTGTTGCCCAAGCATTTCATTGGTTTGATAAAGAGGCTTTCAAAATCGAATGCCAACGAATTTTAAAACAAAAAGCAAATGTTGCACTTGTTTGGAATAGTAGAGATTTAACTAGTCCACTTATTAAAGAGAATGCAGAAATTTGCCAGAAAACCTGTCCAAACTTTAAAGGCTTTAGCGGTGGAATAGATGAAACTCCAGAAGTATTTAACAACTTTTTTAAAGATGGAAAGTATGATTTTAAAGAATATCAAAATGATTTACTTTTTGATTATGAAGGGTTTTTGGGAAGGAATTTATCAGCATCTTATGCTCCGAAAGAAAATGACGAACAGTATAAAAACTTTATTTTTCTCCTATCAGAGCTATTCGAAAAATACAGTAAAGATGGAAAAATTATTCTCCCGAATTTAACACGAAGCTATCTAGGCAATGTATAAACAGCCTGATACAAAGAGACATTGAACGGAATTAAAACAAGCTTAACCCCTCCCTGAATGTAGAACGAGGTTAGGCTTGTTTTGCATTTTACCACATCAAATTCAAATGACTTTCGTACAATAAAGTAGAATATATTAGAAAACACCTTAAACTGAGGAGGAACTCAATGGCGCGTTGTACGTATTGTAAAACGAAGTGGAAAGTAAAAGATGTATGGTCAATACTCGTGACATTTGAAAAAGATTGTCCGTATTGTTTTGGGAGGCAATATCTATCAAAGAAAACAGTGAACGCTATGCCAGAACTTATAAGCTTACCTTTACACTTCTTGTTCCCTTTTCTTGTTGATTTGAGTGATGAAGGTCCTTTGGATTGGTATCGGAAATAATATAACCTCTACATCCAAAGACTACTTTCTACTAAATTCGTTTCTCATCATTATCCCTTCATACATTACTCTCATAATCGCTTATACTTTCCCTTTTAAAGATCCCATAGCTCAACAGGAAGAGCGTCCCCTGAACAAATTTTATCAATTATGACTAAAAAAACAGTGATATATGTATACTGTTAAACATAAAAAATTAGCATTAGGTTCCAATTAAATATTAATTGAAACCCAACACTACTTGTATTCTGTAATTCAGAATACAAGTAGTGTTTTTTATTATGCATTTTTGCATACAGTATTGTTTTCTCTTGTAAATAGATAATAATGGTATATAATAAAACCAACGTTTTACCAATAAAAGGTAATAAAGAGTAGTGGGATAAGCAAATAACCAAAACGTATTAACAGATTTGTTCTATGTAAATCATGATACATATATGAAATCAAAACTATGAAATTTTATGTAGAGGTTAGATTACTACAAGATGAAAGATTCATAGCGAATACACTCGAGGAAAAAAGTGTTCGATTAGATTAATGTTATAAAACTACTTAATGTGATATCTATCGAACGAATTGAGAATATACTTAGGGGGAATTTCAAGTGAAGGCATTTGGTAAAGTATTATTAACAGGAGCTTTAGCTTTAGGCGGTTTAACAGCTATGAACATTGATACACCGAAGGCACATGCTGACGGAGCAAGCGAGTTCTGTCGTTATATTTGTGGTCCTAGCGAAACGTTGAATGGTTTCACAATTCAATTACACGCTACAGAGTACAGCTACGGCCAAAATATGATTGCAAAAATCACAAATGATAGAGCTGAAGATGTGCGCTATCGTGTAACTATTGAAAAGAAATGGACAAGTGGCTGGGGTTACTATGAAACTGACTTCAATTTTGGCTCCGAATTACCAGCTGGAACAAACGAAGAATTTTACAATACCACTGGTTGGGGTGGACAACTTTCAGAAAACGGGGAATATCGTTACAAAGTTGAAATTAAAAATGTTGACGGTTCTGTAGATACAATTTATACAGCTTCAATGACACTTACAGGAAGATAATTCATGAACAAGCTCCATTATTTATGATTGTATTTTTGATAATATCATTAATAATTGCGGTAATATTATTATTAAAATAAGCTCTTCGGAGCTTATTTTTTTATATAAAAATTGGAATAATAATATTCAGAAAATTACATCTTTACACTACTAAAGTTTGTTGCTATTATAGGAATACATCAAATGTTACAATATTCAACAGATTATACAAATCCTCCGATTACACGAATGAAATGAAAACACATTGCTGATGGTAACATTTATAGTTGGGATCCCGTAGCTCAGCAGGGAGAGCGCCACCTTGACAGGGTGGAGGTCGTGAGTTCGAGCCTCTCCGGGGTCATATAAAAAAGAGACACCATATCAACCTTCTACGTGATATAGTGTCTCTTTTCTATCTAATTCAATTACTTCCCACCAAACATCTTCTCCAAAGACTTTGCATTGGCAAACAATACTTCTTTCAAGTTATCGTCAGCAACGATTTTATAGTCACCATCTTTGTCTTTCTTTAAGTTCAAGGTAACTTCGCGAGTTGCCATTGCTGCATCTTTATCTGCTAAGTTTTTGATGATGGTTGAGGTCATTGTTTTTTCGATTGCTTTTTCAGATTGTTCTTTGTCTTCACTAAATGCGCTAGCGAAGGCCATTGGCATAACTTCTCCCACTGCTTTTGTTACAGCAACGGATAGATCAGCAGATGTAATTTTCACTTTCACTTCTGCTTTGTCATCCTTTTTCGATACTTCTTCTAGCTTTTCAAATTTAAAGTTCTTTGTAATTGCACTTAGCATTGCTTTTGCCTCAGCATCATCTGTTTTTTCATTTAGTTTATTAAATTCCTTGTCACTCTCAACAAATGTACGAGCTTTTTCTACATCACCTTTTTGTATCGCTGTTAAAAATTCTTCTGTAGTATCTTTCGGATTTGCACACCCTGCTAAAACACCTGCTGTTAATCCTACTACCATCATTAATAGCAATAATCTCTTTATCTTTTGCACGCTCATTCTCCTCTTATCTTTTCTAGTAAGTCAGCATCATACAATATTATGAAACTGACATTACAAACATTTTTTAGTATAGCATTTATATGATTCGTTTTCTATTAATTCCCAAAAGATAAAGGACCTTGCAGCATTCCTACAAGGTCCCTCTTCTATCAATCTGTATCCGTAGCACAAATGAACCACATTTTCTGTTCCCTACTATCTAACACCATCCAAGTAACATCCCACGCAACATCGTAAAACCAATCTGTCCAAGGGCGATAGCTTTCGAACACTTTAATATCTTCGTATCGATCTTGGAACATATATTGACATACATTGACTGCTAATTGTTTTGCGATAACTGGTCGTTCCTTAAACCCTTCATATGCTCCGCCCCACAAAATTTGCGCAGCAATGCTACCATCAAGCATAACTACCAGCTGCTCTTTAAAACGAAACTTATATTTGTCTGATGTATGTATTTTTAACTCTTCTAAGTTATTGATTATATCTAAAGAGTTGAAGATTCTTCTAAAGAAGTGCTCATGTCCATCTTTCGAATGTGGTATTTCTTTAAAAAAATTTTCGTTATGCACTTTAAAACAGCTTATTATTGCTCCACCAATTAAGTTTTGTTCCTTAAACGTGTTTATAAGTTGCTCAACAGATGAGTTATTCGTGTCTATTTTTTCAAACGTTCCTTCTTTCCATCTCATAACGCCCACTACTCTCTATTAAAAATTTGTTTCTTCATTATAAATAGCAAAATAAAAACCAGCAACTTTAAGGTTGCTGGCTTAGCTCTTATTCATATTCGAAAAAACAATAACAACTGCTCCAAACAAATAATGCCCTACTACCATCCACATACTCCAATCAAAAATCATAAGCAATAACCAAAGTGATATATTCATAGCAGCAAATAATAAATATAAAATCTCTCTTTTGTATCGCTCCTCTATTCATCAAAATGTAAACAGCACCGATAGGAGGAAAAAGACAAATATTTTTCTTAACACCCACGGATACGAAATTACTGTCTGCATATGAATCTCCTTTTCATCATAATACTTGCTTCAAAATCGGCCTCACTACCCTATATTTATCACTATAAGCTTCCTTTATGATTAAAGGCGGGTAATCACTTTTTTCTTCCTCAATCATTGTGAATACTTCTGTTTTCTCTTGTAATGTATTAGATTCTTTATTTTTAGTAGGTCTTTTACTTCGTTTGATTTTCTTTGTTACTTCGCCAAGTTTTTGCCCAACTTCTTCTATTTTGGCAGATTCATTCGTAACATAGTATTCTTGTTCGTCCCATACTAACATAGGTGGCACTTGTTCTCGTTTGTTACATATTATATAAGTAGTACTAGCTACAAGTAGTAGACAAGTTAATAAATAGAAGATAGTTTTTTTATTCATATACTACACTCCTTATCTATCATTTCATTGGATTGTATAATACAAGTCATTTATAGTAAATGGATTTAGTGGTAATTTTCGGGTTTAACAATAAAGAAAAAACCTTACCGAAGTAAGGTTCCGTTTTTACATTCTATAGTGACCGACTTATTAAAACAATCATTACAATAATCGCTATAAACATAACAACTAAACAGCCGATCATTTTATAAAATCCTCGTTTCGTTAACGTTCCGCCTTGAACGTCTTTACGAATAAATAAGAATACTGCTAAAAATAATACAAGCCCAATGCCAAAAGCATACATCATTTGCATATGTTAATCTTCCTTTCTCTCTTCCATCTTAATATCTTTTTGCCAAAACAACAAATGAGATAAAGACGGTACTCATCGTAAGTGCCATAAGTATATTCAATAATTCAGTAGCAGATAGTGTAAGTATTTTTAAGTTTAAGCTGATAGAGAAAAGAAGATAATATGCCGTTAACGCAAAAAAGCTGAAGAACATTCCTTTATAACGAATGAGTTTCATTCGCTCATCTTTTTCTTTAAATTGCGGGTGTAAGTAACTAAGGCAGAAACACATAACCATCATTGCAAGTAACGTATAAGTAGGACTTGGCGGTGCAGAATGCGTCATTATACCTGTTAATATCATAAATCCACTCATAAATAGAAAAATAATCCCCATAATTACAAAGTACTTTTGTGAATAATTCATCCCTATTCCACCTCTTCTTTTCCTTCATAAATAAATACATGTTCTATCGTTGTTTGAAATGTTTTTGCTATTTCAAAGGCTAGCGGAAGTGATGGATCGTATTTCCCTTTTTCAATTGAAATGATGGTTTGTCTGGAAACTCCAAGTTTCTCAGCCAACTTTTCTTGAGATAGTCCAAATTTTTTTCGGTATTCGACCATTTTATTTTCCAAGGAAATTTCTCCCTCCTTCCATATATCGAGTATATATGTAAAGTAAACTTTACGTCAAGGTTCCTTTACATTTATTCCAATCATTTTTCACTCTATTTATATAGAAGAAACTTGTTCGATTTGAGCACGTCTATTTTGTAATAAAACATGGAACACTGTATGTAATCGTTACTATATTTCCTCCTCACCTTTTTTAAAATTTAATATCTTCATATTTGTTTTATCCTTTTAAAATATTTCATTCTCTTCTTTATTAGATGAAATGTGTTATTGGTTTTACGGTGTTTTTCGTCATATTTATAGAAACTAACTGTTTATGGAGCATTTTTTATGTTTAGCAACTTTTTTTGTAGAAATCCTTCACTTTCCTTTCAATATTTAACACTATCTAAATAAAGTTTACGATAAATTCATAATTTTTTATTTTTTATACTATATTCCGTTATATTGTTGTATAATATCTATGAAAGCGCTTATTATTTCAATATACATAATTCAAACTAATTTTATCGAAACATTCTAACTATTATACCTATATTTAAATGCAACAATTATAGCTATTAGTATAGGCATACCAAATATATCCACCCCATTTTTCTGTAAAATTACTTTATAACATGAAAGATTAACTTGGGTGATAAGTTATTGTGAATGTTTTTTTACAAAACAGATAAGTAATAGTGTTTGGTATTATGTAAATTATTGTAATAACATAAGAGTAAAGAAAACATTTACATTGATTATTGATTCATTACTTATTGAAAAAGAGCAAAATGCACCTTTGTATGGAAAAGGATTATATGCATTGGGAGGTTTAAACAAATGACGAGGAAGAATACAACGACAAACCCTTGGGCCAAGTTCCACGGTCCGAACCTTGGTTATGTTATTGAACAGTATGATCTTTACGTAACTGGAGCAGGTTCTGTTGATCCGGAATTACAAGAGCTTTTTGAAATTTTTGGAGCTCCTTCGTTTCAAGATGATGTCGTAACAGGGGACAACACAGCAACACATTTTTCTCCTCAAAACACAGGTAACATTGAAAAAATTCTTAAAGTCGTTCAACTTGTTGAGCAGATTCGTTCTTTCGGGCACACGTTGGCTCACATCAACCCGATGGAAGATGCTGCAAATGGACAATCTCTTCTTGAGAAAGCATTGAACGAACTGAGCGATGCTGACTTGAAAGCGATTCCAGCGAAAACAGTATGGCCAGATGCACCAGAAGGTATTCACACTGCACTTGATGTAATTCATAGATTAAAAGACGTTTATACAAAATCTTTAGCTTATGAATTTTCTCATATACAAGATAGTGAAGAACGCGCGTGGTTGCATCAAATGGTGGAATCAAATTCATTGCGTCAACCACTATCAAATAAAAAACGAACTGCTCTTTTAAAACGTTTAACAGCTGTTGAAGGTTTCGAGCAATTCTTGCATAAAACATTCGTTGGGCAAAAACGTTTCTCTATCGAGGGCGTTGATATGCTTGTACCTGTTTTAGATGAAATTGTTCTAGAAGGTGCTAAAAACGGCGTTGAGGATGTCATGATTGGTATGGCTCACCGCGGTCGCCTAAGCGTACTTGCTCACGTATTAGAAAAACCATATAGCCACATGTTTGCTGAGTTCAAACATGCAAAAATAGAAGGCGCAGTGGCTAATTCTGGCTGGACTGGCGATGTGAAATACCACCTAGGTAGAGAACAAGTCGTTAGTAACGAAGAAGTTAGCACTCGCGTGACATTAGCAAATAACCCGAGTCATCTTGAGTTCGTGAATCCTGTAGTAGAAGGTTTCGCACGTGCTGCTCAAGAGAATCGTAAAAAATCTGGTCTTCCAGATCAAGATACTTCAAAATCATTCGTAATTTTAGTTCATGGTGATGCTGCATTCCCTGGTCAAGGTATTGTATCTGAGACACTCAACTTAAGCAGATTGGACGCGTATCAAACAGGCGGAACGATTCATGTTATCGCAAACAATGCAGTTGGTTTTACGACTGATAGCTATGATTCTCGTTCTACGAAATATTCTAGTGACCTTGCAAAAGGTTTCGATATTCCGATTGTTCACGTGAACGCTGATGATCCGGAAGCTTGTCTTGCAGCTGCTAACCTTGCGATTCAATATCGCATGTTGTTCAAAAAAGATTTCTTAATCGATTTAATTGGTTACCGCCGCTACGGTCATAACGAAATGGATGATCCAGCAGTTACGCAACCACAAGTGTACAAAAAAATTAAAAACCATCCAACTGTAAGGGCAATTTATGCAGATCAATTACAAGCTGCTGGTGTTCTAAATGCAGATGAGGTTGAAACAATTACACAGTTTACACAAGAGCAATTAAAATCCGACTATGCACAAGTACCACCAGCTGATACGAGCGACGCAACAATTCACGTTAAAGTACCAGATGTTGTTGCAAAAGGTATTCAACCAATTGATACTGGTGTTGAGATTGACTCACTTCGTGCAATTAATGAAGGTCTACTATCTTGGCCAGAAGGATTTAACGTATATCCGAAAGTGAAGAAAATTCTTGAGCGCCGTAAAGATGCTCTTGAAGAGAACGGTAAAATTGAATGGGCACTTGCTGAATCGTTAGCATTCGCTTCTATTTTACAAGAAGGTACGCCAATTCGTTTAACTGGTCAAGATTCACAGCGTGGTACATTCGCACACCGTCATATCGTATTACACGATACTGATACAAATGAAACATATTCACCGTTACATCGCTTACCAAACATTAATGCATCGTTCTCTGTTCATAACAGTCCGTTATCAGAGGCTGCTGTTGTTGGTTACGAATATGGTTATAACGTATTCGCTCCAGAAACTCTTGTTATGTGGGAAGCGCAATATGGTGACTTCTCAAATACTGCGCAAGCATTATTTGATCAATATGTTTCAGCTGGAAGAGCAAAATGGGGTCAAAAATCTGGCTTAGTTCTTCTATTACCACACGGTTATGAAGGTCAAGGACCAGAGCACTCTAGTGCACGTCCAGAGCGTTTCTTACAGTTAGCTGCTGAGAATAACTGGACAGTTGCAAACTTAACGAGCGCGGCTCAATACTTCCATATCCTGCGTCGTCAAGCATCTATCTTAGGAACAGAAGCTGTTCGACCATTAGTATTGATGACGCCGAAGAGTTTATTACGTCACCCACTTACGCTTTCAACTGCTAGTCAGTTAAGCGAAGGACGTTTCCAACCTGCTTTAGAACAAGAAAACCTTGGCATGGAACCAAATAAAGTAAAACGTCTTGTTTTAAGCACAGGTAAAATGGCGATTGACTTAGCAGCAGAAATCGAGTCGGGTAAACATGAGTACAACTTAGACGAAGTTCATGTCGTTCGTATTGAGCAATTGTACCCATTCCCTGCTGAGAAAGTTCAATCTATTATTAAACGCTTTAAAAACTTAGAAGAAATCATTTGGGTTCAAGAAGAACCTCGTAATATGGGCGCATGGCATTACATGGCTCCAATTCTGTTCGAACTTGCTGGAGATAAAGTGAAAACAGGCTACATTGGACGTCCTGATCGCTCTAGTCCATCTGGCGGCGATCCATTCGCTCACAAAGCTGAGCAAGAGCTAATTGTTGCACATGCTTTAGATGTGAAGTATAACTTCCGTCAAGATAAACAAGAAATTGAAGTTTACAGCAACTAAAAAGTAACAATGAAGGTTTCTAGCTTGTTCCTTGGGCAGAATATCTGCCCAAGGCCAGGCTAACAAATGGAGATTACCGAAGACAAAAGAAGAAAAAACACACCGTTAGGCAAATAAGGGGAGGACATTTAAAATGATCGAAATTAAAGTACCTGAGCTTGCAGAATCTATTACTGAAGGAACTATTTCACAATGGCTTATCAACGTAGGCGACAAAGTTGAGAAAGGTGGCAGCGTTGTTGAGCTTGAAACTGATAAAGTCAATGTAGAAATCATTGCAGAAGATTCAGGTATTGTATCGAAGTTACTAGGCGAACCTGGGGATACAGTTGAAGTTGGCGCAACTATCGCAATTTTAGATGCTAATGGAGCACCAGTTGCAGTAAGTACACCTGCACCGGCTGCTGAGCAACCAAAACAAGAAACAGCTGAAGCACCGAAAGCTGCGGCACCAAGTGCTGAGCAAACTACAACACTACAAGGGTTACCAAATACAAACCGTCCTATCGCATCACCAGCTGCTAGAAAGATGGCTCGTGAATTAGGAATCGACTTAAACGACGTACGTAGTACAGATCCACTTGGACGCGTGAGACCACATGATGTACAAGCTCATGCTGCAGCACCAAAAGAAGCACCAGCTGCTCCAAAGAGTCCAGCTCCTGCTCCAGTTGCAAAAACGGAATTCGAAAAACCAGTTGAGCGCGTGAAAATGTCCCGCCGCCGTCAAACAATTGCAAAACGTCTTGTAGAAGTTCAACAAACATCTGCAATGTTAACAACATTTAACGAAGTTGATATGAGTGCGATCATGGAATTACGTAAAGAACGCAAAGATGCTTTCGAGAAAAAACATGATGTACGTCTTGGCTTCATGTCATTCTTCACAAAAGCAGTTGTTGCAGCATTAAAACAATTCCCATTATTAAATGCTGAAATTCAAGGTGACGAGCTTATCATTAAAAAATTCTATGATATCGGTATTGCAGTAGCAGCTCCAGATGGATTAGTTGTTCCAGTTGTACGCGATGCTAACCAATTAAACTTCGCTGAAATCGAAAGCGAAATTCGTGAATTAGGTAAAAAAGCACGCGATAACAAACTTTCATTAAAAGAACTACAAGGTGGTACATTTACAATTACAAACGGTGGTGTATTCGGTTCTCTAATGTCAACACCGATCCTAAATAGCCCTCAAGTTGGTATTTTAGGAATGCATAAAATCCAAGTACGCCCAGTTGCAATTGATAACGAGCGTATGGAAAACCGCCCAATGATGTACATTGCTTTATCTTACGATCACCGTATTGTTGATGGTAAAGAAGCAGTTAGCTTCCTTGTTGCTGTTAAAGATATGCTTGAAGATCCAAAGTCATTATTATTAGAAGGTTGATAGATTAAAAATCTATTAAAGGCTGTAGAATGATTCATTCTACAGCCTTTTTTATTGTGTTCATACGGGACAAATTTCATGACATAAGGTAATAATGTATGCCTAAACGTAAGGAGGATTAAAATGAATAACCTTCCAATTCATGCAAAACTTAAAGTAAATAAGGATACTTTCTTCCTCCCCGATTCAAACGGGGGTGTCTATTTTCGAAATAACGCCAGTTCATTTCGCATGGACGGTGATGGAATTTATGACTGGATTGAAAAATTAATGCCAATGTTTAACGGGAATTATTCTTTAGCAGAAATAACCGATGGCCTCCCTCTCCCCTATCAAAACCGTGTATTTGAAATTGGAGAGATTTTATATGAAAATGGTTTCGTGCGTGATGCAAATCAAGATGCACCTCATGAATTAAACAGTACATTACTCGACAGATATGCTTCGCAAATTGAATTTTTAGAAGCCGATTCTCATTCAGGTGCTTTAAAATTCGAAACGTACCGCGGAGCAAATGTCCTTGTACTTGGTTCTGGGGATATGCTCACTTCCTTAGTTTCTTCTTTATTAGAATCTGGTTTACCTACATTTCATTACCTCGTTACAGATCGAGATGAAACAAACTATGACAGAATACATGAGCTAATAGAACGTGCATATGAAGTTGATAACAGTGTACTCCTTCAAGAAATCGATACTACAATTGACCGTCCCTTACATGAAGTATTCGAACCTTTTGATTGGATTTTATATGTTTCTCAAAATGGAGACATTGACGGTTTAAAAACAGTTCACACTATTTGTAGAGAAACGAAAAAGAATTTTATACCAGCTATTTGTTTATCAACACTCGGTATAGCTGGACCTGTCGTAATGGAAAATCGTGATGAATGCTGGGAATCCGCATGGCATCGGCTACATGAAACGACTTTGCAAAATGAAAATTCATCGGATTCCTTCTCACAAATTACATCTGCCATGTTAGCAAATGTAATCGTTTTTGAATTGTTTAAACATGTCGCGGATGATTCTTATCGTGAAAAAGAAGCACAATTCTTTTTATTAAACTATGAAACACTTGAAGGAACGTGGCATCCTTTTATAAAACACCCTCTTGCAACTGATGAAAGTTTTACAATTGATACGATAGAAAATCTTTCTGAAAAACTTGAGCATCGGTATGGCCAACATACTTCAACTGATATATTCCGCTTTTTCGACTCATTAACTTCTAAAGAAGCCGGTATATTCCATGTATGGGATGAACAAGATTCATATCAATTACCGTTATCACAGTGCTATATTCAAGTAGCCACTCCACTATCAGATGGCCCAGCTCCCCTTCTGCCTCTTATGACTTGCAGTGGATTGACTCATAATGAAGCACGCCGAGAAGCCGGTTTAACAGGAATTGAAACATATGTAGCAGAAATCATTCACCGCCTTATTCCTGAACATAACGATATCGGTATCGGTGCTGGAGAAACGATGACAGAAGGATTTTACCGGGCACTACAACAACATTTAAACAATAAACTGTATGAGCGGCAGTCACATATGCTAGAAGAACTTACAACGATTGATTTAACTGATATTCACGATAAACATTGTAGATTTTATTACGATGCTCTTGCTACAATTCATGAAACACCTAAAATTGCAATGAGTGAAGAGATTCTCAGTTTTCCAGTCATTTGGGTTGGTATAAATGATAGATGGTACGGTGCATCTAATATTAATATGACGTTAGCCTTACGGAACGCACTACAACTATCACTGCTCCACATTCAAAGTGAAGAGACTCCTTACAGAGCTAATATCTTGCCTGAATCATCTATTATTTTATATGACACGGATTCTTTTAGAGTGGAAATACAAGCGGAAGAAGAAATTCCAAGTGTGCAATCTTTACAGCTTGCCTTACAGCATTTAGAAGAACATAATTTTTATCCCTTCGTGTTTGATTTAGCAATCGAACCATTTTTGAAAGAAAACTTAGACGGTGTGTATGGGGTATTAATTGCAAAGGAGGACGGTCTATGACTCAAAATATATTGCTTATAGGAGATGGCCTTCTTGCAGACTATGTACATGATCAATTATGCAAACAATATTCCATCATTCGTCAGCATACCCTTCCAGAAGTACTTCCTGAAAATATTCATCTCGCTCTCGTATTACATGACGGATCTCCTTCTACTATTCATCATGACGCTGAGCTAATTTTTCGGTCAAATCATATTCCATGGCTACGTGGTTTTACTTCATTTGGCGAAGGTATTATCGGTCCTTACGTTCATCCTCTTACGCCCGGATGTTCCCATTGTTCTGATGGACGCCGTTTTATCGCTGGCTTTGACCAAAAAGAAATGTGGGAACTACAGCGGAAATATGCCTTTAAAGCAGATGATGTAACGAGGCGTGATGTACGTGCCACCCAAAATGGAATGTTACAAATGTGCCATCTTATTTGCGCAGAAACAGAAAAAATATTAACTCATAACCATTCTTCTTTAGAAAATGAACTTATTTTACTAAACTTACAAACATTACAATGTACGCGGCATTCTTTTCTTCCAGATCCTCTCTGTCCTGTATGTAGTAATTTACCTAATGATACTGCGGATGCGGCGGAAATTTCTTTACAACCGAGTTTAAAAGTAAGCACCGAAACGTATCGCTGCCGTTCCATTCATGAATTAAACACATTTTTAACGAGAGACTATTTAGATTATCGGGTCGGTATGTTGAACGGCAAAATGCAGCATTCATTATTACCATTCGCTGACGTCATTATAAACATGCCATTAATGTTCGGAAATGAAGGTGTTGCAGGCCGAACTCATTCATTTGCAGTGAGTGAAGCAACTGCTATTTTAGAAGGTTTAGAACGATATTGCGGGATGTCGCCTCGCGGGAAAAAGACAAATGTGCATGGTAGTTTTCATGATTTAGAAGAACACGCACTAAATCCCCTCTCGCTCGGTGTACATACAAATGAACATTACAATCGTGATAATTTTCCATTTAAACCGTTTGATCCTGATTATGAGCAAAACTGGGTATGGGGATATTCTTTATCACAAAACAGACCGCTTTTAGTTCCTGAATCAATTGCTTATTATAGCCTCGGTCATCGAGACGCTTTCGTATATGAAACATCAAATGGATGTGCAATTGGCGGTAGTTTAGAAGAAGCGATTTTTCACGGCATTTTAGAAATTGTAGAGCGTGATGCCTTCTTACTCACTTGGTATGCAGAATTACCTCTTCCCCGCCTTGATCTGAGTTCAGCAAATGATACAGAATTACAATTAATGATTCAGCGGTTACGTACGATTACCGGATATGAATTACACGCTTTTAACGCGACGATGGAACACGGCATCCCTAGCTTATGGGTAATTGCAAAAAATACGCGTGAAAATGGAATGAACGTTGTTTGTGCAGGAGGCGCTCATTTAGATCCTATTCGAGCTTTAAAAAGTGCCATTCAAGAAATAGCAGGCATGTTACTTATAACAGACGATGAGCTCGAGCACAAAAGAGAATACTACGAAAAGTGCTTACAAGATCCTTATTTCGTTAATAAAATGGAAGACCATAGTATGCTGTACGGATTGAAAGAAACGGAAGAACGTCTTCACTTCCTTTTACGAGAAGATGCACCGGTGCAAACGTTCCAAGAAATAAATGTATCACAATCATTTGATATGGATTTAACATCCGATCTCCACCAACTTTTAAATCGTTTGCATCAATCTGACCTTGAAGTAATCGTTGTAGATCAAACCGTTCCCCTTATAGAAAAGAACGGACTACACTGTGTAAAAGTTATTATTCCAGGTATGTTACCGATGACGTTCGGACACCATCTTACTCGGGTTACAGGACTGGACCGGATATATACCGTACCGATGACACTTGGATATACAGACGAACCTTTAACAAATGAAAGATTAAATCCACATCCACATCCGTTTCCATAGTAAAGGAGGGATTTCATGCAGCTAAATACTTTTTTACATCATCTCCATTTCTCTATCGATGAAATTATGCCGAATCATGAGGTGGACTGGAAAGACGCACCGCTTCCTTATAAATTATATCGAAATGTACCTACCATCCCGCTCTCCTTAGAAATCCCGTTATCTTTATCGAACTCTTCTACTACACCTACTCTAAATGAGATTGGTCACTACCTTTGGTATTCATTTGGTGTAACACAATTATGTCAGCTAAATAGCGAGAGAAATGTATTACGTAGATCCATTCCTTCAGGCGGTGCTTTATATCCGAATGAATTGTATATCTATTTAAAGATTGACGATTATCCAGACGGCATTTACCATTATGACGCCGCGCATCACCGGCTTATTTTACTTCGCGAAGGAAATTTCGATTCTTATTTAGCAGACGCACTCGGTAATCGCTGTAATATACAGGATTGTTTCGGTGCCGCATTCGTATCCACTATGTTTTGGAAAAACTTCTTTAAATACAATAACTTTTCATATCGCCTTCAAGGATTAGATAGCGGGGTTCTCATTGGACAATTACTTGAATGTGCCAAACAGTTCGGTTATACGAACGGCGTATACTTTCAATTTCTAGACCGTGCACTGAACCATTTACTCGGATTGTCAGAAGGTGAAGAAAGTGTGTATGCCGTTATTCCTTTAAGTACAGAGCCAGAAACTAATTGGTTTCACAATGATTACCATGAAAATAAAACAGTTACTTCTCATGAGTTGTTGCAACAAATTCCGCCGCTCGCACATGAACATTTCGTTCGCTCAAAACATGTAGATGAATATCCGATGATAACAAAAATAAATGAAGCTTCTATGATCGAATCGACAGCACACTTCCAAACACTAGCTCATGAAGAGCACTATCAATATCATGAGCATGCTGTACAACTGCCGAAAGTAGAGCGTTTATCTTATGATTTCTTGCAACTTTGCAGAAAACGGTATTCCCCTGATGCTGACTTTACTTTAACGAAATGGGATGCAGCCGAGCTCGCTACTTTACTACAAGAAGCGACCCTCTCCCTCCCTTATTCCAACGACCTTGATGGTAAGTATATAAATGAAAATGCGCGCGTCTCATTATATGGATGTTTCTATAATGTAAAAGATATAAAAAACGGCGCTTACACTTATAACAGTAAAACGCATTCCATACAACCACTTCGATATGGGGACCTTCGTTATCCTCTTCAATCTAGTATGACGATGGATAACGTAAACCTTTTTCAAGTATCACTTTGCCTACATGTAGTCGGAAAGAAAGATTATTATACAAATGCATTAGGCTATAGAGGGTACCGTATTCATCAAATGGAAGCAGGTATACTTGTTCATAAACTCGTTTTTGCAGCGACCGCGATGGGGATGGGCGGGCATCCGTTACTAAGTTTTGATACAAATTCATGTGATCAATTGTACGGTATTGATGCTGGGAATGAAACATCTCTTATTCAAGTTCCAGTTGGGGCATATCGGGCGCGGAATTGGTTAAAAGGGGCTTTGCATAGTTAAAAGCACGCCGATGGACGGCGTGCTTTTTTACTAGATTAACTTAAAAATACTCTTAATTTGTCTAGCAAATAACCAATTTTTCGTACCGTAGTTATCATTTAAACTATCTAAATTGATAGATTGTCCGTTAGCAAACTTTAATTCTAACGTAGTATTTTTGTCATTTGTTTTTAAGTTACTATTTGTAATGGCATCATACTTTAATTTTTCAATCTCAACATATTCGTCTTTTTCTTGTCCAATCACGACATGGTCTTGGAAGAAGAAAAATACTTCTACTTTTTTACCGAAACAAAATACATTTTTCGTATAAATTAATGTCGCGTTATCAAGTCCGACACATACTTCTTTCATTTCTTCCACAACGTGTCCAAAGTCTTCTTCATGTCTTGCATTTGATTCAGCAATCCATTCTTCGATTGTTTTCATGTTAATTGCCATACTGCGCCCCCTGGTTCGTTCATTGCTTCGTTTAAAAAATAAATACTATATGAAAATATAAGCGATACGTAATATGTTTTCAAGGGGAAACGGTATATTCAAAATAAAGTGAAACTTTATTTACTCCCTCATTGTAAAAAAAATAGCACTTTAAAAAGTGCTATTCTGCTCTCCTTGCCGCTTGCTGAATTGGATCCCAAACGCTGTTATATGGTGGGGCATAACTTAAGTCGACATCTTCTAAATCGTGAATGCTCATTTTATTGAAGAGTGCCATTGCGATTACATCAATCCGTTTATCTACACCTTCTTCTCCAATTACTTGTCCGCCTAATAATTGTTTCGTGTCAGAACGGTATAGTAATTTCAAGTAAAGTGGTTTTGCATTTGGATAATAGCCCGCCATATTAGTCGAATCTACTTTGACTGTTTTATACGGGATGTGTAGCCCTTTCGCTTCTTTTTCATTTAATCCTGTTCTTGCAAGCGTCAAATCCATAAATTTAATAATACCTGTACCTAACGTACCTTTAAAGGCTCTTCGTTTATCAAGCATATTCAGTCCAGCAAGTCGCCCTTGTTTATTGGCAGTCGTTCCGAGCGGGATATGATCATGAATTTCCTTTATAACGTGGTAATGTGTTGCGCAATCACCAGCTGCATATACGTCTTGCACATTCGTTTGCATATATGCATTTACTTCAATTGCCCCTTTATGATTCTTACGTATATTTGTCCCTTCAAGAAAATCAGTATTTGGCTTCACTCCTACCGACACTAAAACAAGATCTGCTTTATACGTACCTTTATCCGTTTCAATTGCTTCTACTCGTTCATTCCCTTTAAACGCTTTTACATTTTCATTCGTTAAAATTTCAATATGATGCTTATCTGCTTCTTTATGTATGTACTCTGCCATATCTGCATCGTAAATCGTACCGATATGATCATTTCGCTCAATCATTCTTACTTTCTTACCAAGTTCGACGAATGTTTCTGCCATCTCAAGTCCGATTGCGCCACCGCCAATAATCGTTACATCTTCAACTTTATTCGTTTCTAGCGTTTTTAATATGCGCTCAGCATCAGGAATTGTTTTTAAAAGATGAACGCCTTGTAATTCCCGTCCTTCCCATTCTGGCATAACAGGACGCACTCCAGTCGCAATTAATAATCGATCGTACGGAAATTCAAAGACATCTTTCGTCTTCGTATGCTCTGCGTACACCATTTTCTTTTCCGTATCTACTTTCGTTACTTCATGACGCACTTTCGCATCAATTCCATATTTCTCACGAAACGTCTTTACGTTACGCGCGATTAACTTTTCAGTTGAAGCGATAGCACCACTAATGACATACGGTAATCCACACTGAGCGTATGAATAAATTTCACCTTTTTCTAAAGTTACAACATTTGCATTTTCATCGTTTCTAACAATTTGCATCGCTGCACTCATACCAGCTGCATCTCCGCCAATAATGACATAGTTCACTTTACCACTCCTTCTTTTTTACATACTCTTTACGTTTTCCATATTTTATAGAAATAACACCTACTTCCATTGTAAAGAAAGAGAATTTCATCTTCAAATTTTGTGCACAAACCTATGCTTGAATAGGTAACTGTCGTGTCTTATAAACAATATGTTTAATATGCTATAACAGTAACAATTGAAAGTAGGTGAAACATACATGTGCGCCGGCCTTCTCGCTCAAACTCCAGAGGAACCGAAAGAACCAAAACCCGCCTTGTCGCTTGATCAAGAATTCTCTATTAACGCAACCATCTATAGTGCTCGTGCTTGGTTATCTAATGATGAGACTTTCCCACAAACGATTTGGAAAGGCTCTCGCTTCGCTTCAGCATCACACGCTGGCAAGTCCATCTTACCAATCGGCACTGTAAAAATTTTGAACTTATCTGATGATACAATAACAGTTACTGCATCATCAGAATCAGATGATAATCTCAAAATAGTCGTACCCCCTCATTCTGAAGGTGTTTTAACATCTAATGGTTTATCTGATGTGCAAGCAAGTACATCAGGAGGAGCAAGTAAAGTCACATTTCTCTTTCATATCTTTTTCTCAAGGGATCCTGGTTCAGATAAAAAACCATAAAAAGGTACAGTTATGCACTGTACCTTTTTTCCTGTGTTCTATTCTCTTGATTTGATTAGTTCAATATTATAAGTTTCGATATCTGTTAACTTTCCTTTAAAATAAGGATTTTCTCTATACCAAGACTGTTTTGCAAAATACGCTTGCATATCTTTCGTTTGAAAAATATGTCCATGCCTTGCATATATTTCATTTCTAGCAATTTTCAACTGCTCTTTCGATAAATATGTTAAATCTGCGCTCGTTAATTTTCGAATATCACTATCAGGAAAGATGAAACCATTATATACATACCCAGTCGCGGGCGTTGGAGTAACATTATAAACAACTGTTTTTTCTGTACTTTTCTTTTGGAATGGAAGATTATAAGACGAAAGTGCCGTTACCGTCTCTACTTGTGTCGTTTCCCGTCCGCTTTCTCCATTTCGTTCTAAATAAATCGTCGCACTTCCATCAGTCGCTACTGGCCCCCATGTAATTTCTTCTCCTGCCAGCGCTGTAACCGGTTTTTGATTTACGTACAATGTTGCACCCGGCGCGTTCGTTTGAACTGTAATATATTGACCTTGCAACGTTAAATCTATCGTTACGTTATTTTGGCTCTGTTTCATAAGTACAACCTTTTCCTCACGAGATAATTTTACATAGTCATTTTTATAATCTGATTGAAACACTTGATTTCCCGGAAGAAATGGCCCATATTGCTTCTCAAACTTTTTGTCATCTGTCTTATCAATTTCTTTTCCGTTCATTTTTAACGATACGCCTTTTTCATTTGTAAGCAAAGTTGTATAGTACGTCTTCGCTTTCAATTTATATCGATCAAATATAAAGAAATACTTTCCGTCTTTCGTTAATGAAAAATCAGCTCTTTCTATTCCGTCCCGTTGTTTTTCACCTTGTCTCAAATATCCTTTTAATTCATTTACGTAAGATGGATTTTCTTTTATATATGAAAATAGGGGCGTTACACTCTCTCTCGTTATCATAACCGATGGATCATCTGCCGTAACGATCTCAGCTAATTTCTCTCCGTCTTGCTCTTGTAAAATCGTAATCATCCGGTCTACTTGTGCCAGCTGCGTATAATACGACGATCCGCACAAATACAATCCAATAATCACTATAACAAATAGCGCTAACAGTGTAATGCCAACTTTTGCACCACCGCTCATGTTCTTCTTTACTACAGGACGTCCCCTCTTCGACCCGCAGTTTTGACAAAATTGCACACCATCTTCAAACTGAGCTCCGCACTTTGTACATACATTCATTCAGTCAACCACCTTTTCATTAGAAGCCAGTTATTCCCTTTGTTAAGGCTTGAATTATCGTACTAATGTAAGACCAAAGTACAATGAACGTTGCAATTCCAATTAAAACATTTGCAATAATAAGTGTGTAAACGAGATCTAATCCGCCATTGTCTAGCTTTAATACGGCTACAGTTATACTAATCCCTATATAAGTTGCAGCTACGGATAATAATATAGGTAAGAAAAAGATTAATAAGAAACTAAAAAGAAAAGAAAGGACTAATATGACAATAGTCGGCGTCGCTATCGTTCCCCATATACCAAATACTTCAAGAAACGAAAAAGACGATTTCATCATCTTACCACTTACAAAAATAATAAATCCGACAAATAAAGTTAAAATTAATAAAAAGAAAAAGACCGTTATAGATTCTCCAAAAAACGTGGGAGTAGATATATCTGGTGCAAATGTTCTCGTAACTGCTGATGCTGCACTCATCATTCTATAAAAAATACATGCTCCTAAAAAACAAATAAGAACAAGACTTACAATTCCATTTCGCACTTCAATAGCGCCGCTTTTCATAATCGCTGTCGGTGCTTGTAATGCATGTTTAAAAAATTGAAAATAGCCGCTCGCGAACCGTTTCGCTTGCTCTACCGTTTCATTTGGCCGAGCTTCCTTTGCTTGTGCCGCACGTGCTTGTTCCGGCCCTTCTTCTTGGCCACTACTTGCCACTACTTCTTCCGTTAACGAATGTCCACAATTCCCGCAAAACTTTGCCTCCGCTGAATTTTCTGTATGACATGACGGACATTTCATTCTCTTATCCCTCCTTAAGCATATACCTTATAGGGTGTTACAAGTTCAATATATGACTTTGGACATAAAACATGACTACAAGAAAAAGATTCTGAAATCCTTCTTCCGAAAAAAAATATATGTGCTAGTAATCTTGAAAAAAAATGCTATTATGAAACAGAATAAATAATATTTTTAACAGATTGGATGACTGGCAATGGAATTGGTAAACTCAATTTTTCAAATACTCCTTACAAGCGTAATCCAATTATTATCTTTAATTGGCGTTATCATTGTAATTGGATTTCTATTAGGCTATTTAGAATCTCTCACACGGATGTATTGGTCGAGAGCTTTCGGAAGAAAAGGATTCCTATTAACGGCTTGGATTGGTGTTCCTATTCACGAACTTGGACATGCCATTATGTGCGTGCTGTTCCGTCATAAGATTGTAGCAACGCAGTTCTTCCCGACAGATACAAGTCAAGGGGCTTTAGGTTACGTACAACATCAATACAATCAAAAAAGTGTGTATCAACGAATTGGGAATTTCTTTATCGGCATTGGGCCTATTATTTCTGGTATTACTGCATTAATCCTTTTAATGCGCTATTTCGTACCAGAATCATATTTTTTATTTAATACAACTCTCGAAAAAACGATTGCTTCTACTTCTATTAATGTAGAAATGATTCAAAACATGCTCTTGTCGACGTTTGTATTATTGAAAAACTTATTTACAATCGGCAATTTATTGAATCCTTCCTTTTGGTTATTTTTATTTATCGCCATTTGCATTTCCGCACATATCGCTTTAAGTAAACCAGACATTAAAGGATCAATAGACGGAGTTATCGTCATGTTTATCGTTTTATTTTTATTCAACATCATAGCGGGACTGTTTCAATACGACAGTAACCAGCTAATTGGACAGGTTATGAAATATAATATGTATCTCATTGCGTTTTCTAGTGTAGCACTGCTTTTCTCTTGTATTTCTACACTTGTTAGTTTTTCGTTTTATAAAATAAGAAGAGGACGTTCTTTTTGAACGCCCTCTTCTTATTAATTATTCCTCTTATAATCACAATGTTCAACCGGAACACGAGCATGCCCTTCTTCATCGGTACACCATGACTGTGATTGGAATGCAAGAAAGATACCAATCCATTCTTCTTCCTTTTCAAAGTGAATGAGTATCCCTCCATCTTGCCATATTCCATCATCACCTTGCCATTTTTCTACATTCCCTTGATTCATATGAATATCATGTATACCGTTTCCCGGTTTGAAATGAAAATAGGAATCTGGTGTATTTTCTTCTGGTCCCCATCTTTCGCCAAACGCGTAAATAATTGCTTTTTCTTCTATCGCTCGTTTTATATAACGTTCTATTTTTTCATTTAAATCATTATCTGCTCCTGCTTTTTCGGGAGGTAAAGGAATCATTTGATTTGAGTCAAATAGATTTCCTCTTATATAATCTAAAGCTACTTTCGGTTCATTGTTTTTTATTTCTGTAAAACCGAATGGTAATGTCGGTAAAATATGAATCGCCTCTGACCGAATATTGTCGCTCGCAAAATATAAAACTTCTGACGGATAACTTTGCGACTTTACGTTAATTGCAATGCGATAATCTACTTCTGCTTCATCTTGTAAATGAACTTGATAATGAGGAGTTTTCCCTTTTCCCATCTTTGATTGTATAACTGTACCTTTTAATACACCGTAGTTTTTTAGGGGCATACATTTCATCTCCTATTCATTGAGTAGAAGCTATTCATATTTAAATCATTATCCATTCATAAAAAAAATCCTCCTATGTTAGGAGGATTTTTAATTTCTCAACATATACCAAACAATAACCTCTACCACTACAAGCAAAACCGCACCAAAGATCATTAACGTCGTCTTCTTTAATAGTTCATTTTCACGGTAAGGGATATTACATAAGTAAGCACCTAGTGTAATCCGTGATGGACAAGCGATTGTCGCTACTGATGATGCGGTGTTTTGAAGTGTTGTGACATATTGCCACGGGAGTGCTACGTTTTGTGCGGTTTGCATTTGTAGTTTTATAAACATTGCATTTGATCCTGCGTTACTACCTGTTAAAAATCCACCAATAGCGCCAATAAACGGCGCAACGAAAACGAAAAATGTTCCAAATGTATCACCAGCTGTCTTTGCGAGTAATGAATGCATGCCTGATGCACCCATTAGTTCTGAAATGGCGATAAACATTGTCGTCGTAATCGCAAAAGGAATCCATTGTTTGATCGTTTGTGAGAGTGATTGTTTAATAATATTAGACGGGATGCGGAAGAAAATAATAGTAAATAAGCAAGTCATACCGAGCCAAAATCCTGGTGAATATAGTAACTCTAGTTTGTAAGAGTATGATTTCAAATCAAGAACCGCATATGATCTGAACAAATCATGTAATGCTGGAACGAGGCGAGAAAGTAAAATACAAACTGTTAGAAATATATAAGGGCTAATAATTTTTATAATGGATACTTCTCTCTCCGTTGCAGCCGCATGCTCTGTTATAAGATTTTGCCCACTTTTTCCTTTTAATTTAATGATAAGAAAGCCAAATGTAATCGTAACGATAGAACTTAATATCCCGGCTAGTTCAACACTTACGTATGCGTTAGAAAGATAGATTCCGAGAGAAAATAATAGAAAGAATCCTACTCCTTCTTTCCACTTTTCTATAACCGCTTGCCAGCCGCCAACAACGTGTAAAGAAAGAATAACGAAGTAAGCAAACATCGGAATACTTAGTAGCGCTGTATTTGTGCCAAGTGTTGTAAGAGGCATATTTATTAGCTGCGAACCGATAATCGTACCAGTTGCCATTGCGCCCCATGAACTAGCTAGTAAGCCGATGAATGAGAGTAGTACAGCTTGAAATGGTTTATATCCTAGTGAAAGAAAAATAGGTGCTGCAACCATGAAGCCGATACCGAATCCACTTACTGATTCAATAAGCGGGCAAATGCCAAAACACATAAGCAGCATTTGTAATAAGCGATCTTGCGTCACTGCTTCTAGAAAACGTGCCACTTGATCGATGTACCCCATTTTGTTCATGAGGTGAAATAAAAAAATACCGAAAAATAAAACGTACCCGACAATAAAACAAATTAACCATCCTTTAATCGTTGCGTGTACAGTTTCACTTATCCCTAATTGAAACGTTGGCGAGAGTAAAACGATTCCAACAGACACAGCATAAGAAATTAACGAGGACCTTAATGACGTTTGTTTAAATAAAAATAAACAAATGAAAATCATCATAATTGGGATAAGTGCCAACAATATGGCCATGTTATCATCTCATTTCGTTTAAAATACAATTTTTAACTATTATATAACAGATGCTATAATTTTCAATTGTTTTTAAAACAGATTCAAAAAAGGAACCAAACGGCTCCTTTTCATTCACTCCCATTTTCTATTATCCTGAAAAACTGTCTGCTTTCCAACTATTTCTTTCAACACAACAAACACAATGTAAGTACATATTGCTTGCAATATAATATTCCAAAATTTCATTAATGTAAATGAATGAATCCGTAGAAATAATTCGTTTAATAATACAATCGAAACGATACTAAATAATTCTATACTAATCGAAAATAGACATATTTCTAAAATAGACTGTTCTTGAATGCGATTTAAGTTGGAAAAGATGAATACATACCCTAAAAATAGAGCCATTAACTCTATTTTCGTCATGCTAATGAGCCAAGCGTATAACGGTACAGTTAAAAATAGATATAGTAATTTACGTCTTAGCATGCCTTCTCCCCCTCTAATTTATATGTATTTTCTGTATATTTTAACATTTATTACGCAAAACAAAAAGAAGAGACTATGCCTCTTCTTTTTGTTTTGTTGCATATATTAATTCACATATTTCTTCTCGCTTTTCATTTTCTAAAAGCTCAATGACCTTACTTCCAACGACAACTCCGTCGCATATTGTAACCATTTCTTCTACATGTTCTTTTGTTGAGATGCCGAATCCAGCGACTACTGGTAAGTTGACGTGTGATTTTACTTTTTCTAAGTAACTATGAATCTCCTCTTTAAAGTTTTGACGTACTCCCGTTACGCCCGCTACTGTAACAGCATAAACGAACCCTTTTGATTCACTCGTAATTTTTTCAATTCTTTCAATAGGACTCGTTACGGTAACCAGTGGGATGAGCGCAATGTTTACCTCTCGAAGTAACGGCGCAATAATATTTTGTTCTTCATACGGTAAGTCTGGAACGATGATGCCGTCTACACCTGCTTCTATACAGTTCTCAATGAATCTCTCTTTTCCGAATGCAAGTACCGGATTTAAATATGTCATAAGAACAAAAGGCATTTGTACTTCTTTCCTTACCTCTGCTAACGCTTGAAAAATGCCTTTTAATGTTACGCCGCTATCTAGCGCTCGTTTCCCTGCTCTTTGAATCGTTGGGCCATCTGCGACTGGATCTGAAAACGGAATACCAATTTCAACGATGCTTGCTCCTGCTTCATCAAGAAAACGAATTCTTTCTTTTAATTTTTCAAGGCCACCATCTCCGCCCATTACGTACGGAATAAATGCTTTCTTGCCATTTTCAAACGCTGCTTTAATTTTTTCTACTCCCATTTTTTACACCTCTTCCATATAACGTTTTATACTCTCTACATCTTTATCACCGCGGCCAGATAAACAAATGACAAGCCCTTCATCTTTCTTCATTTGCGGCGCTAATTTTAATGCGTATGCGACAGCATGCGAGCTTTCTAACGCCGGGATAATGCCTTCTTTTTTCGTTAATAATTGAAATGCTTCTAATGCTTCTTCGTCTGTTATCGAATGATAGGAAACGCGGCCAATATCTTTTAGCAAGCTATGTTCTGGACCAACACCTGGATAATCAAGTCCTGCTGAAATAGAGTGTGCTTCTTGAATTTGTCCTTCTTCGTTTTGCAGAAGATACATCATTGATCCGTGGAGAACGCCAACGCTTCCTTTCGTTAAAGTTGCTGCATGCTTTTCTGTATGAACGCCTTTTCCAGCTGCTTCTACGCCGTAAAGAGCAACTTCTTCATCGTGTACGAACGGATAAAACATCCCCATCGCATTACTACCACCGCCAATACAAGCAACGACTGCTTCTGGTAACTTTCCTTCTAACGCCTCATATTGTTTTTTCGTTTCATTTCCAATTACACTTTGGAAATCACGGACAATTTGCGGGAATGGATGTGGTCCGAGAACAGATCCCATAATGTAGTGCGTATCATGCACATGTGAAACCCAGTAACGAAGCGCCTCGTTTACCGCATCTTTTAATGTACCGCTACCTGCCGCTACACTTTCTACTTTCGCTCCGAGTAATTCCATTCGGAACACATTTAATTTTTGACGTCTTACATCTTCTTCTCCCATAAAAATGACGCATTCTAATCCGAGAAGAGCACATACAGTAGCTGTTGCAACTCCGTGTTGTCCAGCTCCTGTTTCAGCGACAACTTTTTTCTTGCCCATTCGCACTGCAAGTAGTGCCTGACCGATTGTATTGTTAATTTTATGAGCTCCTGTATGATTCAAATCTTCACGTTTTAAATAAATCTTTGCACCACCGCAATACTTCGTCATATTTTCAGCATAATATAGCGGTGTTTCTCTTCCGACGTACGTTTTTAAATAATGATTTAATTCCTTTTGAAATGCTTCATCTTGCATCGCTTCTTTATATGCTTCTTCTAGTTCTAGTACAGATTGCATTAACGTTTCTGGAACATATCGTCCTCCGTATATACCGTAATGTCCTTTTTCATCTGGATATGCGTAGTTCATTTGGAACACTCCTTCGCTTTTATAATAAATTGTTTTATTTTCTCTACATCTTTCTTTCCTTCTGTCTCTACTCCACTGCTCACATCGACCATGTATGGCTGAACAGTTCGAATTGCTTCTTCTATATTAAGAGCGTTTAATCCACCAGCTAATATCATTTTCTTTCGCAATTCTTTTGGCATATGCCCAAGTAGTTCCCATGAAAATGTCTTTCCATTTCCTCCATGAAACTTTTCTTTCGGGCTATCAAATAATATATAATCCGTTTCATACCTTTGAGCGTTTTCCATATCACTCTCTGAAGTTACTCCCAGCGATTTTATAGACGGAATATTCAATCTTCTAATTTGATAATTGTCTTCATCCCCATGTAGTTGTACATGTGTTAACCCGCACTCATCTGCAATTTTCTGGATCACTTCTACTGATTCATTTACGAAAACACCGATTTTTAACACGTTGGCTGGAAGCTCCTGAATGATTTCTTTCGCTCTCTTTGGAGTGATTTTCCGTTTACTTTCTGCAAAAACAAATCCGAGTGCATCTGCTCCGTATTCACACACACTTTTCGCTGTTTCCACATCAGTGATGCCGCAAATTTTCACTTTCATATATTCACCTTACAATCTTCAAAAAAACTACTAATAGAAGATGATGTCATAAGCGCCTCTCCAACTAATACACCTTTGGCTCCAGCTCTTTTAACACGAATAATATCCTCTTTTGAATGAATGCCACTTTCACTAATCCAAAGTAGTTTCTCCTCATTCAATCTTTTTCCAAGCTTTTCAGTTTGGCTTAAATCTACTTCGAACGTTTTTAAATTACGATTATTAATGCCAATAACGTGCGGATTTAATACAATCGCAGTTTCTAATTCCTGTTCATCATGAACTTCAACAATCGCTTCCAATCCTTTTTCTAACACGTAGCTATACAACTCTTTTAACTTCTCTTTCGTTAACGCTGCTACGATTAGTAAAATAATATCTGCTCCCGCTTCATACGCTCTATCGATTTGAGTCTTATCGATTATGAAATCTTTACATAAAAGCGGAATGTTACTTTCTTCTCTTGCTGTTTGTAAATCGTGAAACGATCCTTTAAAAAATTGACCATCTGTTAAAACAGATACTGCTCCTGCACCACATTTCTCATATGTTCCCACTTGTTTTCGTACGTCAACGTGTAAATTGATATCTCCTTTTGATGGTGATGCTCGCTTTACTTCTGCAATGACAGTAAACTGCTGTAACGCTTCTACAAGTGAATGTGTCTTTCTTTTTGTTTTTACTGGTGTATATATTTCATATAACTCCGCAACTTCCTTTTTCTTCTGTTCTACAATTTTATCTAAAATCGTCCCCACTTTAGTTCACCCTTTCTAATTTTTCGTTGCTTGCTACAATTAATAAGTTTAATTTGGCTAATGCTTTTCCAGAGTCAATGCTATGTGCCGCGAGTTTAATTCCTTCTTCAATCGTTTCCGTTTTTCCATTTGCGAAAAGAGCTAGACCTGCATTTAATAAAACTGTATCGCGATAAACACTCTTTTCTCCTCTCAATACTTCAAGCGTAATCTTTGCATTTTCTTTTGAATTCCCCCCTCTAATTTCTTCATTTTTCACTCTTGAAAAACCATACTTTTCTGGATCAATACTCATTTCCACTATTTCATTATCTTTTAAAAGGACTACGTGATTTTCCCCTTGTAATGATGCTTCATCTAAAAAACCACTTCCATTTACGACAAGCGCTTGTTTCCGGCCTAACTTTTGTAATACTTGCGCAACTGGTAATAACATATCTCGTTTATAAATACCGACAAATTGTGTTTCTAAATTTACCGGATTTGTTAAAGGACCAATTAAATTAAAGATCGTCGGCACGTTTAACTCTTTTCTTATTTTCATAATGCGCCTTAGTGCTGGATGCATCGCTGGTGCAAATAAAAATGCAATGCCCACATGCTCTAGTAAATAATCAATTTCGTTTGGCGTACTACTAATATTTACACCCAGTTCTTCTAATAAGTCTGCACTTCCTGTTTTACTAGAAACAGCACGATTACCATGTTTTGCAACCTTTACACCTGCTCCTGCCAGTACGAATGCTGATGTTGTGCTAATATTAAACGTTTGAGCACCGTCACCACCCGTCCCGCAATTGTCCATTGCTCCTTGTATATGGTTCGAAAACGGCAATGCCTTTTCGCGAAGAGCTCGAACGAGACCGTATATTTCTTCTGCCGTTTCACCTTTCGCTTTCAGTAAGACTAAGAAAGCTGCAATTTCACTTTCTAATATGTTTTCACTTAATAAAAGTAGTCCTGCTTTATACATTTCCTCTTCTGTTAAATGTTGACCCTCCACTAATTTACGAAGATAGTTATTCATACTCTTTCCTCCCCTTTTACTTCTGTTAAAAAGGCAAGTATTAACTTTCCGCCTTCTTCTGTTGCGATTGATTCCGGATGAAACTGTAATCCGAAGAGCGGATAATAATTGTGACGAACTGCCATAATTTCTCCATCGTCCATCGCTGTCGCTAGTATGTCAAAACACTCTGGCAAGCTTGTTTGCTCTGCAACAAGAGAATGATAGCGCATTGCTGTTAGCGGCTGCATCACATATGAAAAGATTGACGTTCCGTTATGTTTCACACGCGATGTTTTTCCGTGTCTAATACGTTCTGCTCTAACAATGTCTCCTCCAAATGCAGCTATGATCGCTTGGTGGCCAAGACAAATCCCTAATATGGGAACGTTCTTATAAAAATGACGGATGACGTCGATACAAATGCCAGCACCCTCTGGTTTTCCTGGTCCTGGTGAAAGTACAATTCCTCTTGGATTCATCTCTTCTAACTGTTCTATCGTTATTTCATCATTTCTTACAACTACAATTTCTTCTTCATGTTCGCCTAACAGTTGGTACAAGTTATATGTGAACGAATCGTAATTATCGATAAGTACAATCATTTCATTACCTCCAAAAGCGCTCTCGCTTTATTTAACGTTTCTTCATATTCAGCTACTGGGTCTGAATCATAAACAATTCCCGCTCCTGCCTGAACATATGCTTTTTCATCCTTTACGACCATCGTTCGAATAGCGAGCGCCATATCAAGATTTCCTGAAAAACTAACGTATCCAACTGCACCCGCGTATACATTTCTTTTTTCATTCTCTAGCTCATTTATAATTTCCATCGCTCTAATTTTCGGAGCCCCAGAAACCGTTCCTGCTGGTAGGCAATACGCTAATGCATCAAATCCGCTCATTTGTTTTCGCAATGTTCCGTAAACTTCAGATACAATGTGCATAACGTGAGAGTATTTTTCTACTTTCATATATTTATCTATCGTAACCGAGCCGATTTCGCTCACTCTACCAATATCGTTTCGCCCAAGATCTACAAGCATCATATGCTCTGCTCGCTCTTTCTCATTGTCTAACAGTTCTTTTGCGATTTCCTCATCTTCCCTCTTCGTTTTCCCTCTCGGTCTTGTACCAGCAATTGGATTCGTCATTACTTTATCCTCCCTTACTGATAGCAAACTTTCCGGCGAAGAACCGAGTACAACATAATCTTGAAAATCGATATAGAACATATATGGTGATGGATTTGCAATTCGAAGTTTTCGGTATAACGCGAATGGATCACCAATACATTCACTTTGTAAACGCTGTGACAGTACGACTTGGAATATGTCTCCGGCTCTTATATGTTCTTTCGCCATTTCTACCATCCCACAAAACTCTTTTTCCGTTATAGAAGAAGTGAATGATAATGTGGATTGTATTGCATTTACTTCAGTTTCTTCTCCTTGTAGCACTTCCTCTTTGTATACTCGTAGCCTTTCGTATACTTCCTCATAATCTGCTGAATCATCTTCCCTGCATACATATACAAACGACAACTTTTGGCGTAAATGATCGTAAACGATAAACTCACGATATAGTAAGAGGTGTACTTCCGGAATATTTAATGGGTCGTGTAAATCCGCTCCAATGTTTTCATACTGCCGAATGACATCATATCCAATATAACCAACTGCTCCTCCGCAAAATGGAAATGGACTGTCTACTTGTGATGGTGCAATTACTTCTTCTAACACTTGTAGTACGTTACCTTGTAACTTTTCTGCCCGGCCGAAAATCGTTCGTTCCACTTCCGTACCCACGCTTTTCACTTCTCCATAAGGATTACATCCTAAGTAAGAATAACGCCCTTTATCTTGATGAAGCTGTGAACTTTCTAATAAGAATTTCTTCTTCCCTTTCATACGTCTATATAAAGAAATTGGCGTAATGCTATCTCCTTCTTCTTCATCGATTACTAAAAATGTCTTTCTCTCTCTTTTTTGTTTTATAAATTCTTCTTTCGTCATCATGTCCTTCACCTCGCTCTGAAAAATAAAAAAGTCCTCTACATATCGAAAATATGTAGAGGACGATAAATATACCGCGGTACCACCTCGTGTTGGATGCAAAAGCATCCCGCTTTGTTCAGGTACAAAATTTATACCTTATCCTTGTAACGGCGGAACCCGGGTTGCCTACTGAAAACAATTGTTCAGCATACCTCTCGTAAGCCCATTCCGTATATGGCACCGTACCGGGCTCCCACCTATTCCCGGCTCTCTGTAACGTCTCCAATATACGTACTCTTCTTACTTAAACGATTTCATTTATTTAATTTTTTATACACAAAAAGGGAGTACTCATCCTATAGAAAGGACGGGTACTCCCGTGGTGCCACCTTAATTCGTTACAAATGTAACGCACTTTACCGTATCAAAAACAATACGTGTCTCTTGTATCGATGAGATCATGTCGCCAAAGCCTACTTCTTTCGTTTCGGTTTGGAAGCTCCGAAGCCCATTCCACATCAATTCCATACTGATTCGCACCAACCATCAGCTCTCTGACATGTTCATCATGTGTACTCTTCTTCATCAACGCTTGCATTTTTTTAAGTTGCACTCATTATAGACCTGACTTTTTTCACAAGTCAATACTTTTTTAAAAATTTTATTTTTCTTTCCTTTCAATATTATATTGACAAAACAACCTCTTTTTATGTAAATATAATAAATACTCTATTAAAAATAAGGTTTTTTGTATGAATATTATATATTAAAAAAGTAAAATGACATCAAAAAATGCTTACATTTCTGAAAATTCATATTTCTATATGGATTTTTCAGAATAATCATGATAGATTATAAATATGCATAACGCATCAAAAGACATGACAAAAGGAAGGGGAACTACATGAGTACGCAGATGTTAACTTTAACTTCGATCTCTATCTACATGCTCGGGATGTTAGTAATTGGCTATTTCGCCTACAAACGAACGTCCAACTTAACAGATTATATGCTTGGCGGGCGTACACTAGGCCCCGCAGTAACAGCATTAAGTGCTGGAGCATCCGATATGAGTGGTTGGCTTTTAATGGGATTACCCGGTGCAATGTTTAGCGTTGGATTAAGTAGTAGTTGGATTGCGATCGGCCTAACACTAGGCGCATACGCAAACTGGCTTTATGTCGCTCCTCGCTTACGTACCTACTCAGAAATTGCAAATAACTCTATTACTATCCCAGAATTTTTGGAACACCGTTTCCACGACAAATCTCATATGCTACGTTTAGTATCTGGACTTGTTATTATGATTTTCTTTACTTTCTATGTAGCTTCAGGATTAGTTTCAGGCGCTGTATTATTTGAAAATTCATTTGGCATGAACTATCATGTTGGATTATTCATTGTAGCAGGCGTTGTTGTAGCTTACACATTATTTGGTGGTTTCTTAGCAGTAAGTTGGACAGACTTCGTGCAAGGAATCATTATGGTAGTTGCTCTTATTCTTGTTCCTATCGTAACAATTATGAATTCGAACGGACTTGGACCTGCATTTGATACAATTCGATCTGTAGATCCAACACGTCTAGATATTTTTAAAGGTGCCTCTACTTTAGGAATGATTTCTCTATTCGCATGGGGCCTTGGTTATGTCGGACAACCTCATATTATCGTACGCTTTATGGCAATCGCTTCTGTAAAAGAACTTAAAAGCGCACGAAGAATTGGTATGAGCTGGATGATTTTCTCTGTTGTCGGAGCTATGTTTACTGGTCTTATTGGTATTGCTTACTATTCACAACAAGAGTTAACATTATCTAACCCAGAAACAATTTTCCTTGAACTTGGGAAAATTTTATTCCACCCACTTATTACTGGATTTTTATTAGCCGCAATTTTAGCAGCGATTATGAGTACAATCTCCTCTCAGTTACTCGTTACTTCTAGTGCCGTAACGGAAGACTTATATCGTACATTCTTCAAACGTTCTGCATCTGATAAAGAACTTGTATTTGTCGGTCGTATGGCTGTACTTGTTATTGCATTAGTTGGGTGCGCTTTAGCGTTTAAACAAAATGATACGATTTTAGCTCTTGTTGGATACGCTTGGGCTGGTTTTGGTTCTTCATTCGGACCTGCTATTTTATTAAGCTTATATTGGAAACGTATGACGAAATGGGGCGCGCTTGCTGGTATGATTTCTGGTGCCGCTACTGTTATTATATGGACTCAATTCAAATTCTTAAAAGATTTCTTATATGAAATGATTCCAGGTTTCGCTATTAGTTTACTAGCCATCGTAATTGTTAGTTTACTAACACAACCTTCAAAAGAAGTTGAAGAGCAATTTGAGGATTTCGAAAAACAACATCGTCATAATTTATAAAAAAATCTCTGCTGTTATCGTAACAGCAGAGATTTTTTACAGTTCGACAATCTTCTTATCAAATTTAACAAATTCTTTATGTTTCGTTAAATTTAACATAACACTACTCCTTTATAGTATGAGTATCAGCACTTATACAGAAAGGGGACTCCAACATGTTAGCAGCTTTCCAGCAACAACAAACACGAAAATTTTCACCTATCACAAATACTTCTGCGTCTTGTTTAAACATGCAACCTAACCCGCCTAAAATTTCAATTGCTCCTTCTGTTATTTCAGTCATCGGTGTTCATATGGAAAAACATAAATTAAAAATAAAAACGGGACAAAACATTGTGTTAGCAGCTTCTACTTTGCCAATACAAGCAACGAATAAAGAGCTTATTTGGTCAAATATGAATTCTGATATCATCACCATATATCCAAAAGGTGACACCGTGACGATTACTGGAAAAAGTGCAGGTAAAGCAGTCGTAATTGTCACAACTGCTGAAGGCAAATTCCGTGACCTATGTGTCATTCACGTACAACCTTATATGACAAACCCAAAGTAAAAGAGTGGCTTCGTAGCCACTCTTTTACTTTGTTTCAATATTTGAGTTTTTACTTTTTACAAGGTTAATAAATTGTTCTTTATTTCTTGGAGAAATAATTTCTGTTTTTATGTGTATCGTAAACAATTTCAAGTCGTTCAAATGATAATGCATGAGCTGCTATTGGATTTTTCGTATTTGAAATTTGTTTTATATCTCGTATAAATATACGTTTTGTAACGAGACCCGATCTAATCGTAATTGTTTCTTTCCTGGCAATATATTTTGCCAAAAATCAACTCCAACTAAACAACATTGCTAATGGAATTGTAAAAAGCAAAAGGAAATATTCTCTCCCTGCAAATATAGGAGCAAAACAGACGCCTGCAACAATAAAAAAAATTGGATGTAACCATACATCTTTTTTTGATGGAAATTCCATTTTCCTCCCCCTTCTACACCCGTATTTCTATAAAACAAAAAGAGAAGTATCACAACTTCTCTTTTCTCCCCTAACACTATAATTCCTGTGTATACACCGGCTCGTTTACGACATTTTTTGCTGTTCGCTTTTGTTGCTGTAGTAAGAAAACAGATACACCAAACAATACGAGCATGCTACCGATAATTTGCATTGCATTTAATTTTTCTCCAAGTAAGAAGAACGCAAGTATAGATGCTCCAACAGGTTCTCCTAAAATACTCATTGAAATTGTCGTTGCATTTACATAATTTAATAGCCAGTTATTAATTACATGTGACACTGTCGGCACAACCGCAAGTAAAAGAAAAACAGTCCAATCCCACTTCGTATAACCTGTAAAGGGTACTTGTAATATGACATTATAAATCCCCATAAAAAGACCTGCGAACGCAAAGACTGTAAAGCTATAAATCCAGTGCGATACTTTCTTCACTGTCGTTTGCCCGATAAATAAATAACCGACAACCGCTATTACACTTAGAAAGGATAATATGTCACCATAAATTGCTTGCTTACTTAAACCTAAATCTCCCCAACCAATGCACATTACTCCCAAAATAGCGATTCCCATCGTTGCAATGGCTGAATATGTTGTTCTTTCTTTAAATAGAAAAAAACCTCCAACTAAAGATACGATTGGTTGAAGCGCCAAAATAATTGTTGAACTAGCAACTGTTGTATGCTTTAAAGATTCAAACCATAAAAGAAAATGAAGTGCTAAAAAGAAACCAGATCCAATTAAAAAGCCCCAATCTTTCATTTGAATCCTATTAAATTCCTCTCTTTTTTTCCATACGATAGGCAGCATAATAAGTACGATAATCCATAAGCGGTACATACTTAATATTGAAGATGGTGCTGAGGACATCTTTACAAAAACTGCTGCAAAAGAAATGGCAATTATAGAAATAGCCAATGGTAGTGCGATTGATTTTTCTTGTTTCAAATCCTGTCTCCCCTCTCACCTGTCAAAAATCCCACTTCATTATATCCGTTTTCTTTCGTAACTTAAATACTAATTTTTTAGATTCTTCGTACCATTATGGTAAAATAGAAATTAAGGCACCAATTAGTGAATATTTCTTTCCTTTTCACTACAAGCGTCGCTCTTACAATCGTTACAGTAAATTTTTATTTAGGGGGATCTACATGAGTCAAACAATAGGGAGAATTGAAGAAATTTCATTTTATAGCGCATCACTTCAAGAAGATGTTACACTTCTCGTTTATTTACCAGTAAATTACACACCACTGCACAAACATACAGTTGTAATTGCACAAGATGGTAGAGATTATTTTCAGCTCGGTAAAGCGCACCGTGTAATTGAGCGCCTTCGTGAAACCGAAGAAATTGACCGTACAATTATTGTCGGTATTCCATATAAAAATGTACATGATCGTAAAGAAAAATATTTCCCAAATGAAGTGAAAAATGCTGCATATATTCGTTTCCTTGCTCATGAACTTGCACCATATATTGATGAAAATTATCCAACGTATCAAATGGGAAAAGGTCGTGTTTTAATTGGTGATTCTCTTGGCGGAACAGTTTCCTTTATGACTGCACTTATGTATCCGCATACATTCGGTAAAGTCGTTATGCAATCACCATTTGTGGATGAGACAGTGATGAACTTAGCAAAAGAATTCAAAGATCCACAGGCGTTAGAACTGTATCACGTCATCGGTACAGAAGAAACGGCTGTAAAGCGTACTGATGGACAAGTATCTGATTTCGTAGGGCCGAACCGTGAGTTAAATACGCTTCTTACAGATAGAAACTTCATCACGCATTACGAGGAATTTGAAGGCAATCATACTTGGAAATATTGGCAGACTGATTTACCGAAAGCCTTCTCTCATATTCTATCAATGAAATAATAGAGAGCAGTATTCAGAATAATTTGATATAATAGATAAAGAGATTTATTTATCTCAAAATCTAACTAGACTTACAAAGGGAGGAATTGGAACATGAAATTAGGCATTGTAATTTTTCCATCTAAAATGATTCAAGATAAAGCGAACGGATTGCGTAAACGTTATGACCCGCACTACGCATTAGTTCCGCCACATATTACATTGAAAACACCCTTTGAGACGCAAGATGAACAATTAGAGTCGATTGTAAACGAGTTACATACAATCGCAAGTAAAACGAACCCTTTCACCCTTCATGTTGGGAAAGTTGGTTCTTTCGCACCTGTTAATAACGTCCTTTACTTTAAAGTAGAAAAAACACCTGAACTTACTTTCTTAAATGAAGAAATGCATAGCGGGTTATTCACGCAAGAACGCGAATATGCTTTCGTACCTCATTTAACAATCGGACAAGGCTTATCAGATGCAGAGCATGCTGATGTGTTGGGCCGATTACGTATGAAAGATTTCTATTACGAACAACCAATTGATCGTTTCCATCTTCTATATCAATTAGAAAATGGAACATGGACTGTACACGAAACATTCCGTCTTGGAAAGGGGAACAACTAATTTGCACGCACAGATTGTACAAACGGACGAACAACTAAGAGATGCATTCTCTGTACGTAAACAAGTGTTTGTAAATGAACAACGTGTCTCTGCTGAAGAAGAGTACGATGAGTTTGAAGAAACTTCAACACACGTTGTTATATATGACAATGATGTTCCAGTTGGTGCTGGACGTTTTCGCATCCTTGATGGTATAGGAAAAATGGAACGCATTTGCGTGCTAAATTCCCATCGCAAAAAAGGGATTGGAAAAATTGTTATGGATTCTCTTGAAGCGTATGCAAAAGAAAATTCGCTACCAAAATTGAAACTTCACGCTCAAACACATGCTGAAGATTTCTATAAAAAACTTGGATATGTAACAAGTTCTGATGTATTTATGGAAGCAAATATCCCGCACGTCGTAATGATAAAAAAATTGTAATTTGAAAACAGGAGGTAACCCCTCCTGTTTTTTTACATTGCTATTTTCTTTTTCTTCCGCTAAAGTTAAATGTTGATGCTATAGTTTTGAAGGTGAACATATGACACAAGAAAAATTTTCACAAAAATCGTTAACACACGCTGATATTCCGCGTGCGACATATCATATTCCGAAAACATCTACCCATTTAATTATGGAAGAAGATGTAGATGCGGCTTATTTCCGCGCTCTTGAACAACAAAATGTTTTTTTAAACGAAAAACAATTAGAAGCCGTGCGCACAACAGAAGGTCCTGTTCTTACACTAGCTGGTGCTGGAAGCGGGAAAACATCTGTTTTAACAACTCGCGTTGGTTATTTAGTAAATGTAAAACAAGTTCATCCACGAAATATTTTATTACTTACATTTACACAAAAAGCAGCTGAAGAAATACGAAGTCGTGTTGCGAAGTTACCAGGCATGAATCATGCAGCAAGTAGCTACGTAGTTGCTGGTACATTCCACTCTGTTTTCTTAAAATTGCTTCGTAGCCAAGGGTATAATCAGCAAATTTTAGCAAATGAAAAACATAAACAAATTATGATAAAGAAAATCTTAAAAGAATTGCGTTTAAAAGACGATTATGATGCGGAAACGATGCTCGCGATGATTTCACTTGAGAAAAACAAATTAAATCGTCCGAAAGATGTAAAAGCGAAAACACCAGTCGAACAAGAATTTAAAGAAGTATACGAACGTTTTGAAGAGGTAAAACAAAGATACAATTATATTGATTTCGATGACATCTTATTGGAAACATATTATATGTTAGAAAATAATGCTCCTTTACTAACTCAATTACAACAACGGTTTCACTACATTGAAGTCGATGAGTTTCAAGATACATCCTATGCACAATATGAAATTGTAAAATTGTTAGCCACGCCAAGAAATAATTTGTTCATCGCAGGTGATGATGATCAAGCAATTTATGGTTGGCGAGGGGCAAGTCACCAAATTATTTTATCTTTTCCAAAAGAATTTGATAACACAACAATCATTGCACTAAATACGAATTATCGATCCAATCCCTTTATCGTCGGGCTTGGAAATGAAGTTATAAAATTAAATCAAGAACGTTTTGATAAAGAGCTATACTCTGTTCGTGAGGAAGGTGTACAACCTTTTTATGCAAGACCTGCTACGACTCTTGACGAAGCAAATCAAATTTTGCAGCTTATTCAAGAAAAAGTAGAGAGTGGTGAACGTAACTTTAAAGATTTTTGTTTACTGTATCGTACACATTCTGTAAGTCGTTCGTTACTTGATCAGCTTACCATTCATAAAATCCCGTTTATTAAACACGGGGCGAGCCAATCATTTTATGAACATTCTTTAATCAAGCCTGTATTAGATCATTTAAGACTCGTGATTGAGCCGTTTCGACTAGAATCACTTTCAAACATATTGCCGACGATGTATATCGGACGTGATGATTGTATTTCATTTATTGAACGTGAACAATGGAAATATGGTGAGGGACGCTTCCCTTCTCTTCTTCATTTCTTACTATTAAATCCAAGCTTAAAACCTTTTCAAGTGAAAAAGGTAAATGAGCGCATCGATTTTATTAAGTTTATTAAAGAATTAGAACCGAAAAAAGCATTAAAAGAAATCATTCATGGTAAAGGAAAATATTTAGAGTACTTACAAAGTAACGATCGTTCTTCCTTTACGATGCATAAAGACATACAAGAAGAAATGTTGGAAGAATTAATGGAGTCTGCAACTCGTTTCACCGATATTCCAGCTTATTTACAATTTATCGACGAGGCGATTCAAGGTCAAAAAGAAATGGAAGCATTAAAAACAATGCCGCAAAAAGATGCCGTTTCACTTATGTCAATCCATAACGCAAAAGGCCTTGAATTTCCATGTGTCTTTTTACTTGGAGCAAGTGATGGAATCCTGCCTCATACTTCTTCTTTAAAAGATGCAAATGATCGTGTTACGGAAACTTCTGAAGCGTTAGAAGAAGAACGCCGATTACTGTATGTCGCCATTACACGTGCGAAAGAAGAACTTTATATTTCTTCTCCGCAATTTTTCAGAGGAAAGAAATTAGATATATCTCGTTTTTTATATACTGTGCGAAAAGATTTACCTGAAAAGACATCCACTAAATAAGGATGTCTTTTTTTATATCACGTTATGTACATCCCTCCTATATAAATTCCTTGTTTTTATCGTGAGAATTAACGTAATATCAGCCATATTCCACTCATATTGTAATAGTGTATGTCAGAACTCACGAGAAGGAGTGAACATAATGAGCTGCAATTGTAATGAAGATCATCAACATGAGTGTGATTTCAACTGTGTATCGAATGTTGTTCGTTTTATACATGAACTACAAGAATGTGCAACGACAACATGTGGATCTGGTTGCGAAGTTCCATTTTTAGGTGCACATAACAATGCATCAGTAGCGAATACACGTCCTTTTATTTTATACACAAAAACTGGAGAACCTTTTGAAGCATTTGCACCATCTTCAAGCCTTACTAGTTGCCGTTCTCCCATTTTCCGCGTAGAAAGTATAGATGATGATGACTGTGCTGTATTGCGTGTATTAACTGTAGTTTTAGGTGATGGTACCGCTGTACCACCTGGTGACGACCCAATCTGTACGTTTTTAGCTGTACCAAATGCAAGACTAATATCAACCTCCACTTGCATTACTGTTGATTTAAGTTGCTTCTGCGCTATTCAATGCTTACGCGATGTTTCTATTTAAAACTAAATAATGAGTTAAGCATGGATTGGGTGGCAGATAATTCTGCCACCCAATCCATGCTTAACGAGTATTCTTATGTAAATTTCTTAAACTTGGGCGCTATTCAATGCTTACGCGATGTTTCTATTTAAAACTAAATAATGAGTTAAGCATGGATTGGGTGGCAGATCCACCCAATCCATGCTTAACGAGTATTCTTATGTAAATTTCTTAAAATTGGGAACTTGTCTAGAACATAGAACCTGTCCTTTTCATTAACTGAAAGTAGAAACAGATAAAGGAGTGAAAAACATGTTCTCTTCTGATTGCGAATTTACTAAAATCGATTGCGAGGCGAAGCCAGCTAGTACACTACCTGCCTTTGGTTTTGCTTTCAACGCGTCTGCACCTCAGTTTGCTTCACTATTTACACCACTATTATTACCTAGCGTAAGTCCAAACCCAAATATTACTGTTCCTGTAATAAATGATACAGTAAGTGTCGGAGATGGCATTCGAATTCTACGAGCTGGTATTTATCAAATCAGTTATACATTAACAATTAGTCTTGATAACTCACCTGTTGCACCAGAAGCTGGTCGTTTCTTCTTATCATTAAATACACCAGCTAATATTATTCCTGGATCAGGTACAGCAGTTCGTTCTAACGTTATTGGTACTGGTGAAGTAGACGTATCCAGCGGTGTTATTCTTATTAACTTAAATCCTGGTGACTTAATTCAAATTGTGCCAGTTCAGTTAATTGGAACTGTAGACATTCGTGCTGCAGCATTAACAGTTGCACAAATTAGCTAGTAAAAAGCGGTATTTCTAATACAGAAATACCGCTTTTTATATATAATAAAAAACACTCACAGTAGCATGAGTGTTTCATTCTTCATATTGTTTTATTGTGTTCTTCTTTTTCCCACAATTGCATCCCTTTTTCTTCACAAATCCTTGTTGTTGTAATTGTTCTTGATATGCCTGTTGTTGTGCTTGGTGTTGTTGCTGTATATGATACCACTGCTGCAGGTCATATGAATTTTGCCTTGGATTATTGCTCACAGCAAACATCTCCTCTACTGTCAATTCTGTCTATTTACTATATGAACAACTCTTTATTTCCGTTCCCTCATTCTTTTAAACTCCGCTTTTTCTCGTATTATGAAAATATATTATTCTCCCATAAAATATCCTGTAATTGTTTCAATGATGGCTGCCGCTCCTGCAATAGCTAATAATGCAAGTAACGGTTCCGCAACGATAGGGATCCAATTATATAAGACTAATAAAAAAGCACTAACCCATACACCTGTACACCAATAACAGCTTAACAATTCGCCAATCCACTTTCTTAATCCATTACCTTTCACTTTTGTAAACGTTGATACACTTCCATCCGGCTCCGTAATCTCTAATTCATCAATAAATGGTCTTCGCAAAAAAGCTGTAATTTTATCATAAACAATTAAACGAGTGAGCCTAAAAGCAGCTAACGCAAAAATAAAAAATAAAAGCCAGCTTGTAAACAGCATAATTCCACCTTCCCTTATCCTCTTTCGCCTATTTAAAAAAAAAGGTCTTGAGATTGTGACCAAATCTCCTCGACTCCAATATCTTATTAATGTAAATACAAACAAGAAGATAAGGAGTGACATTAATGAGTTGTAACGAAAATAAACACCATGGCTCTTCTCATTGTGTAGTTGACGTTGTAAAATTCATCAATGAATTACAAGATTGTTCTACAACAACATGTGGATCTGGTTGTGAAATCCCATTCTTAGGTGCACACAATACTGCATCAGTAGCGAATACACGCCCTTTTATTTTATACACAAAAACTGGAGATCCTTTTGAAGCATTTGCACCATCTTCAAGCCTTACTAGCTGCAGATCTCCCATTTTCCGTGTGGAAAGTGTAGATGATGATAGCTGTGCTGTACTACGTGTATTAAGTGTAGTATTAGGTGATAGCTCTCCTGTACCACCTACTGATGACCCAATTTGTACGTTTTTAGCTGTACCAAATGCAAGACTAGTATCAACATCTACTTGCATTACTGTTGATTTAAGCTGTTTCTGTGCGATTCAATGCTTACGCGACGTTACTATCTAATAAGTGAAGTAAACTAAAAAACTATTGGGGTGGTAGAAAGTTTCTACCACCTTTACATATTTAAAAGCCGGCCATACTAATCGATTGGATATCATCTATAGACAACCTAATATCTCTCATACTATTTTGCGGCATAATAGATACAATGCCATTACGATACGATATGATCGATCCAACATAAGAAACTGTAGCTGTTTTTATTCTGCACCTTACTTTCGGAATATAATGAGGGCGGTTTAGTAAAAAATGAATTTTTTCATCATTATTCATATCCTTAAATGATTTATTATGTGGGACGGTTCTTACTGGTTCTTGTTCTTGCTCTTCTTGTTCTGCATGCTCTTCTTTTTCCTCTTCTTCTATTTTCCCTTCCACTTGCTGTTCTTCTTGTTGTTCTTGTTCTATTACCTCTTCCACAGCACTACTTACAACATTTTCCTGTATGTTACTTTTTTCTTTTTGATCTTCATTTTCAAAGTTTGTCAGGATAATCCTTTTTATTTTCGGTGCAGCAAGTTCTAAACTTACTTGCGTGATATATAACAACGGTTTTCCAACTGTTGAACTTTTATTTTTATTCTTCACACTCGTCCCTCCCACTTCCATACGTAGCTAAATAAATCGTGTACTATTATAGTTATATTCATCACCTGATAAGAACTTTCGTTAAAAATCGTTCTTTCTCAGAACAAATAAAAAGGACAATCTCATCATTTAGAGATTGTCCTTTAAAATTTAATATTATATTTATCCTAGGATATGATACCCTGAATCAACGTGAATGTTTTCTCCTGTTACACCGCGAGCTAAATCACTGAATAGGAATACTGCTGTATCGCCAACTTCTTCTTGCGTTGTTGTACGACGAAGTGGTGCGCGCTCCTCAATTTCTCTTAAGATTGAGTTGAAATCGCCTACACCTTTTGCAGATAACGTACGAATTGGTCCTGCAGAAATAGCGTTAACACGAATACCGTGTTGACCTAAATCGTTCGCTAAATATTTCACGCTCGCTTCTAATGAAGCTTTCGCAACACCCATAACGTTATAATTTTTCACAACGCGCTCGCCGCCAAGGTATGTTAACGTTAAAATATTTCCGCCTTCTGTCATTACTTTTTTTGCTTCTCTTGCTACAGCTGTTAAAGAGAATGCACTAATATTTTGTGCAAGTAAAAATCCATCGCGAGAAGTATCTACAAATTCACCTTTTAAGTCATCGCGATTTGCAAAAGCAATACAATGTGCTACACCGTGAATAGTACCTACTTCTTGTTTAATTGTTTCAAAGCAAGCTGTAAGTTCCTCATCATTCGTTACATCACAAGGTAATACAAGTGATTCTTGTCCTTCTAATGTGTCCGCTAATTCACGAACGTTTCTTTCTAAACGTTCTCCTGCATATGTGAATATTAATTTTGCACCTGCATTATGCAAAGAGCGAGCTATTCCCCATGCAATACTTCTTTGGTTCGCAACGCCCATAACAACAAATGTTTTCCCTTGTAATAGTTCCATGATATATCCTCCCAGAAATACTTATACTTGTTATTAGTACCTGATACTATAATTATAGTACCATAAAACCGCTTAAAGGCAAACAAAAAAGTCATTAACAGAAATTTGTTAATGACTTTTGGTTTCTATAAAAAACCGCTCTAATCCTTCTTCCCAAGACGGCATTTGTGAAAAACCATTTAATCTTAGCATGTTATGTTGAAAAATAGAATATTTGGGCCTCGCAGCCGCAGCCCCGAATTCTTCCGTTGAAACAGGTAATACATTCACTTTCATATTGGCGTACGAAAATATCTTTTGTGCAAATTCAAACCAAGAGCATGAGCCTCTGTTTGATACGTGGTATGTACCGTATAAAGAAGTATGAATGAGCTTATTAATAACCATATTCAAATCCGCCACATACGTAGGAGAGCCAACTTGATCCGCTACAACAGATATTTCATCTCTTTCTTTTCCTAATCGCATCATCGTTTTCACGAAATTATTCCCATATTTACCATATAGCCACGATGTGCGAACGATAAAATATTTATTATGTAACTCTTTGACGAACTGCTCCCCCGCATACTTAGAGGCCCCATATATATTTATCGGCGCTGGACTATGAAATTCGTCGTATCCATCTGGTCTGGCGCCTTGAAATACATAATCAGTACTAATATAAACTAGCTTCGCCCCTACTAATTGTGAAGCAACCGCTACATTTCGAGCTCCGATTGCATTTATTCTATATGCAAGATCCTGTTCTTTCTCCGCATGATCTACTTTCGTATAGGCAGCACAATGAATAATTATATGTGGTTTTATTTCTTGTACCACTTGTTGTATTCGGGATATATTTGTCACATCTAATAACTTTTTATCAAATGGATATATATCATATTCTTCAGAGTCTAACTCTTCAAATAGTTGCTTTCCTAATTGACCGTTTGCTCCTGTTATGATAACCCTCTCTTTCATTTAACATGCCCCTTACTAATCTTTTAGTGGTTTCCACCATTCCTTATTCTTTTCATACCATTTCACCGTCTCTTGTAATCCTTGTTCAAACGTATATTTCGGTTCCCAATCAAATTCATTCTTCATTTTCTCTGCATCAATCGCATAACGACGATCGTGCCCTAAACGATCTGTAACATATTCAATGTCTTTTTTTGTTTTTCCTAAAAGAGTAATAATTTGTTCCACAACTTCTACATTTGTTTTTTCATTATTTCCACCTATATTATATACTTCTCCGACACGTCCCTTATGCAAAACAACGTCAATCGCACTGCAATGATCCGTTACATGTAACCAATCTCTTACATTTAAACCATCACCATATAACGGTAGTTTTTTTCCTTCTAGTGCATTCGTAACCATTAATGGAATTAATTTTTCAGGATACTGGTACGGTCCATAATTGTTAGAACAACGCGTTACTATAACCGGTAATTGATATGTTTTATAGTAAGATAGAGCTATCATGTCCGCGCTCGCCTTACTTGAAGAATATGGACTATTTGGAGCTAACGGCGTTTTCTCTGTGAACTTCCCTGTTTTTCCTAAAGAGCCATACACTTCATCCGTTGATACTTGCACAAGTTTTATATGCGAATATTTTTTAACTAGTTCTAATAAAGTGACCGTCCCAATTACATTTGTATCATAAAAAGGAATCGGATTTTCAATACTACGGTCCACATGTGATTCAGCTGCAAAATTTACAATCACTTGTACGTCCCGCTCTTTTATAACGTGTTCTAATAGCTCTCCATTTTGAATTTCTCCCTTTACAAAAGAGTAATTCGGGTGATCCAGAAGAGATTTTACGTTATTTAAATTCCCGCTATATGTTAATGCATCGTAATTAATAATTTTATATGTTTCATAACTTTGTAGCATGTAATGAACGAAATTACTTCCAATAAATCCAGCCCCACCTGTTACTAATATATTCATAAACAACGCTCCTACTTAAAAACTATCTTCATATTCCTCTAATAATGGTAATATCTGATCCTTATCGGACAATATAGGATCGGTTACTGGCCAAGGAATTGCTAAATCTTTATCTTCCCAAAGTAATCCTGAGTCATGCTCTGCGCTATAATATTCATCTACTTTATACATAACGATAGTATGCGGAACAAGCGTGCAAAATCCATGCGCAAACCCTTTTGGCACTAGTAATTGCCGATGGTTATCTGCACTTAAAATATATCCTTTCCATTGTTTAAATGTTGGTGATTTTTTTCGTAAATCAACGATAACATCATAAATTGCCCCTTGCATAACTTGAATGAGTTTCGTTTGTGCTTTCGGTTTTTTTTGAAAGTGTAGTCCCCGAATCGTTCCTGCCTTAGCCGAATAAGATACGTTATCCTGTACAAATGAATACGTTATCCCTAATGTTTCTAGCACCTGCTTATTATAACTCTCTGAAAAAAAGCCACGCTCGTCTCCAAACAACCTCGGTTCTAACAATTTTGCATCGGTAAAATTTGTTTCTACAACTTTCATATTCTCACCTATTCTCCGTTAAACTGTTTCCCAAAATTAATATCACGCGCTAACGTATTCGCCTTTTGAAGCGAAGCATGAGTTCCCGCATCAGTCCACCAACCGCTCATTTCATTATAAGTAAGTATCCCTCGTTTTAAATACCAATTATTTATATCTGTAATTTCAAGTTCTCCCCGCGCAGAAGGTTTTAATTCTTTAATATAAGAAAAGACTTTCGAATCATACAAATAAATTCCCGTAACCGCATAAGAACTTTTCGGCTCTTTCGGCTTTTCTTCAATTTCAACTATTTTTCGGTTTTGAATATGTGCTACGCCAAATCTTTCGGGATCTTCTACAGATTGCAATAGCACTTTCGCACCTTCTTCTTGATTTGCAAACTCTTCAACATACGGAAGAATATCATCTGAAAAAATATTATCCCCTAATATAACTACCATACGATCATTCCCGACGAAATCTTCACAAAGCCCTAACGCCTGTGCGATCCCGCCCGCTTTATCTTGCACACGATACGTAAAGGAAACCCCAAATTCATGACCACTCCCTAAAAAGCTAACAACATCCCCCATATGCTCTTTACCTGTAATAATCATAATATCTGTAATATCGCATTGTTTTAGCTTATATACCGCATGATAAATCATTGGATACCGACCAACAGGAAGTAAATGTTTATTCGTTACTTTCGTTATTGGATATAATCTCGATCCAGTACCACCTGCTAAAATAATTCCTTTCACTTTGCATCTCTCCTTTATGATGGAGATAATATATCTTTGTAATGTTCTACAAACACTTTCCGGTACTTCTCATATGTATCCGCATCAAACTCATCCCCGTTGTAATGAATACACCATAAATTTGCTTGATTTGGGATACCAATTAAATAACCAGCCCTTTGAAACTCTAAAGACTGTGACACATCATAAAAGTGAAACCCTTGAAATAAATCTTCTCGCCACGGAATATCATACTGCGTTGCCATGAATAAGCCATCAATTGCCTGAACTGACAAAAATGGTTGATTACCATAAAAAACCTGATCTAAATTTAATAATTGATAATTCCGTCTTCTATACTCAATCACTTTCCCTACTAAATTTTTTCCTTCCCACCATATCCCGTTATTCGGTAAAAACTGAGCCCCAGCGACTCCTATTAAACCAAGCTTTTCATTTTCTTTAAAAAGAGATATAAGTGCAGAAAACATGTCTCGATTAATAAGATATGTATCTTGATGTATATACACTTTGTATTTCGCTGGATATGAAAGGGCTCGGTTGTATGCACTTGCCATACTTTGTGCATCTCGTATCGGAAAAATTTGCACGACATAACCTGGGGGAACAAAAATGTTTCTTATTTGGCTCTCACATTGTTTGAAAAGCTCCTCATTATTTACACAAACAACGACTAATATTGTATGATCTTTCATTTTTGTCCCCCCTTTTATTCTTCCTTATTTACATCTGACATATATTGTTCCACAAATATTTTCCGATACTTTTCATAGTTCGTCATATTCACATCAAAATGATAATGGATACACCAAGCATCGCGCTGTACAGGTACACCAACTGTATATCCTGCTTTTCTAAATTCAAATGATTGAGATACATCATAAAAATCAAATCCGTCAAATAAGTCTTCTCGCCACGGAACATCATATTGTGTGGCCATTAATAAACCATCAATACATTCTACAGGAATAAATGTTTTTGATTCATGATACGGTTGTTCTAAACTTGCCATATAAAACAAATCATTCATATAACCAATGACTTTCCCTACAATTCCACGCCCTTCGTTCCATACGCCAGTCGGAGGAACATATTGCGCTCCAACCATCCCAATCATCCCAAGGTTTTCATGTTTCTCAAATAATTGAAGTAATCCGTATAAAAAAGCCCTATTTATAATAAAAACATCTTGATGTAAATACACTTTATACTTCGCTGGATGCGAAATGGCTTGATTGTATCCACTCGTCATACTTTTCGCATTTCGAATCGGCATAAATTGGACAATATACCCTGGCGGTACTAACAATTGCAATATATGTCGCACGCAGTTTGCATACAATTTCCGATCATTTATACATGTAACAAATAATATTGTTTTGTCTGCAGCACTCATAATTGTGATTTTTCAGCTTCAATAATATACTGAAATACAACTGTCTCAGCCATGAAGCCACTTCCAAGACGATATTTTTTACAAATTCCATATAACTCCTCAATAAGCGGCTCATACATTTTATGATCAACATATACACGATCTACTTTACTAATTGAATATCCTGCTTTTAAAAACATTCTTAGCATTTCATTGAATGTAAAGAAACGAATATGTGTTTTATCTAATAAACCATATTCTGTATACGTCCAATTTCCAGCAAGTAAGGGAGCTAATACTGAAATATGAGCAACGTTTGGTATACTTGCTAAAATCACACCATTTTGCTTTATATATGGCTTAACCTTTTCAATCACAGCCCACGGATCAAATAAATGCTCTAATACATCCCCAAATAGGACGCAATCAAATTGCCCCTCCTCATAAGGAAGATCTATTTTTTCTATATCCCCTAAAATAACATGATCTAGTCTTTCTTTCGCTTTTTCTGCCGCCTCTGGAAATGCCTCTATTCCTGATACACGTGTACCGTTTTCTTTAATAGCTGCTCCCAATGCACCGCTCGAACAACCAATATCAAGAACTTCTTTCCATTCCTTTTTTATATGCTTTAATAAATTCGGATTCGCTGCATTATAATAATGCTCGGATTTTTCTTCATATAAAGAACTTTTTTCGCGATTCATTTCACACACTCCTTATGCAAATTGAATTAGAAATATAAATCTCATATGAATTCTATAAAGTGCAGATTTTGTTCATCCCCCAATGATTATTAGCCCGCAAATAGCAGTATAAAATCTTTTATTTATATTGGTTACGTTACTGATACTCTAATATATAACCAATCTATTAGAGTTAGAATAGCGATAAATCATTTCTAAAAAACGAAACCTATTACACTTTATATGGTTTATCAAAAACTCCCCGAAAATATTTACGGTTATATTCAATTGCAGCATTATTCGGAACATAAGAAGCTGCTAATTCATTGTAATAATACGCTTTATCCTGCTCCCCTAACCTGCTATAACAAATACACATTTGTAAATAGGGTAGCCATGTGTAGCTAGCTGGACTATGGAAAGGACTTTCCGTTGCCATTGGTACTTCCGTAGCAAGTTTAAACCAAAATATCGCTTCATTATATTTTTCTTGTTCCATATATATATATCCTATTCTTGTACAATTCTCTCCTCTAGGGACGTCATACCGAAACGACTTCACACAAGATTCGATTGCCTTCTCCCACATTCCGAGCTTTGCATAGCAATCTCCTAACTTACCACATGCATAAATTTTCTCTTCATACCATCCTTCGTCTTGATTAAGAAATGTTTCATATAGAAGAACTGCATCATCGTATTTTTGGTTATCCGTAGATTCATTTGCGTAATAAAATAAATCTCTCGGACTTAATTCTTCACCTGCCGCTACAGTATTTTGAAAAATTTTCAAATTACGATTTGTTACTTTTTTTTCTTTTTTATGTGTAATAGCAACATTACTACTAAAAACCTCACCAGAAATAGCTAAATACTCATGAACCTTTCCAAACCATTGAAATTGTTTTTCACGCTTTACAAGTCGATTTCTTTTTGTACAATATAAAGGTTTCCCGTTAGAATCCATTGCAAGGTGATAAGGCATCGAAACAGCATCAATTTTAGGATCTAATTCTCTTTTTAAAAGTTTCAATGCTTCTTGAGCATCTTCTAATAAGACATCATCTGCATCTAGCCACAATATATACTCTTGCGTCGCTTTTGAAAAAGAAAAATTTCTTGCTGCTGCAAAATCATCAATCCACTGGAAATCATATATGTTAGAAGTATATTTCTCTACGATTTCTTTCGTTCGATCGACGGAACCTGTATCAACTACTATAATTTCATCCACAATTTTTTCAACTGTTTCTAAACAACGGGCTATTGTCTCCTCCTCATCTCGAACAATCATACATAAACTAATTGTAATTCCTTGCTTGTTCAACATAATCACCCTCTTCCAAATCAATCATATGTTATACATATACTAAACTTTCCATTTTTTTAAATTGTTCAAGTAGTTTAAGATTTCTTTTCAATAATTCAAATGTCCGTGTCATTTTCTTTCGGTTTTGCATCTACTATATAATGAACGCTTTATGGAGGTGAATTTATGTCAAATAATAATTATTCAAATGGATTAAATCCCGATGAATCTTTATCAGCTAGTGCATTTGACCCTAATCTTGTAGGACCAACATTACCACCGATACCACCGTTTACCCTTCCGACTGGGCCGACCGGGCCGACTGGACCGACTGGACCTACGGGGCCGACTGTACCTACCGGGCCAACTGGACCAACTGGACCTACGGGGCCGACTGGACCTACGGGGCCGACTGGTGGCACTGGGACTACTGGACCTACGGGGCCGACTGGTGACACTGGGGCTACTGGACTTACGGGGCCGACTGGTGACACTGGGGCTACTGGACCGACGGGGCCGACTGGTGATGGTGGAG
>NZ_QOSA01000049.1:0-36641 GCF_008368795.1 Bacillus sp. BF2-3 | reverse complement strand
GGTGTTTTTGGTGGGTGTGGGAGTTCGGGTGGCGACTGGTGACACTGGGGCTACTGGACCTACGGGGCCGACTGGTGACACTGGAGCTACTGGACCTACGGGGCCGACACTGGGGCTACTGGACCTACAGGGCCGACTGGTGACACTGGAGCTACTGGAGCTACTGGAGCTACTGGACCGACTGGGGCTACTGGACCGACTGGACCGACTGGACCATCCGGACTAGGACTTCCAGCAGGATTGTATGCATTTAACTCCGCTGGAATTTCTTTAGATCTTGGACTAAATGCTCCAGTACCATTTAATACTGTTGGATCTCAGTTTGGTACAGCAATTTCTCAATTAGATGCTGATACTTTCGTTATTGCTGAAACTGGATTCTATAAAATCACTGTTATCGTATATACTGCGGCAATAAGTGTATTAGGGGGGCTTACAATCCAAGTAAATGGGGTATCTGTACCAGGTACTGGGGCTACTTTAATCTCAGTTGGAGCACCTATCGTTGTTCAAGCAATTACGCAAATTACGACAACTCCATCATTAGTTGAAGTAATCGTTACAGGACTTGGGCTATCATTAGCTCTTGGTACAAATGCATCTATTATTATTGAAAAAATCGCTTAATTTTTTACTTAGCAGTAAAACTGATATCAGTTTTACTGCTTTTTCAATTTCAAATTCAATCATGAAACATTCGCTATCTACATAATCATATTGTTGTATGACATTTTGCAGGAGGCACAAATATGGAAAGTAAATCTGCTGTTCAGCTTTATCTCGAATTGCTAAAGAAGACCATTTTATTTGAAATATGGTTAGAATATGAGGCATACTTACCCGCATCTCTACATATTTCAAAAGAACTAGAATTCGAACCAGTTACAGTCCCTCTCCCTTTATTCATTAAGCAATATGCTGAAAACCATAACTTAAAAATTGTAAAACCAAATGTTTCAAAAAGTGAACGTCATGATGGAATGGATTGGCCAAGAGCAGCACATAGCATGATTGGTCGAGAACGTATGAACCAATTACAAGAGGCGATGGAAACCGTTGTTCGTGAAAATATAGAAGGTGATTTTATTGAAACAGGTGTATGGCGCGGAGGATCATGCATTTTTATGAATGGTTTTTTACAAGCAAACAACATTACGGATCGTAATGTGTGGGTTGCAGATTCATTTGAAGGTTTGCCAGCACCGAATCTAGAACAATATCCAAAAGATTACGGTGATTATTTACACACATTCGATTACTTACGCGTCTCTTTAGAACAAGTACAAGAGAATTTCAAAAAATATGATTTACTAAATGATCAAGTGAAATTTTTAAAAGGTTGGTTTAAAGATACTTTACCAACAGCACCAATTGAAAAAATAGCAATTGCACGGCTTGATGGTGATATGTACGAATCCACAATGGATGGTCTCGTGAACTTATATGATAAAGTTTCTAAAGGTGGCTATATAATTATCGATGACTACGGGCTACCGCCATGCGCTGAGGCTGTGACAGACTTTAGAAACCAACGAAATTTAAAAGCCCCTATTACTAAAATTGATGTATTTGGCGTTTATTGGAGAAAAGAATAAAAAAAGATTTAATCTATAGGAGATTCTATTTTCACTCATTCTTCTCTCACTTCTGATCCAATTAAGTATTCTTTTTCGGAATCTCCTTACATATAACAATTGTTTTCCTGTATTCTCTCACTACAAATTGAAAATTTTATTAATAGATTTACTGCATCTTCTCATACAAGAAAGGGGTATACTCATGAGTGAACTTAACAAAGAAATGACTTTACTCCCCCCTCCTGAACTCGTCCAATATGTAGGTGGCGACTTCAAAAAAGTTGGAAAAGAGTTCCTAAAGCATTTCATTCAAATTGGCGCTTTAAAACCAAATGAAAAAGTATTAGATGTAGGCTGCGGCGTCGGCCGAATGGCTGTACCATTATTGAATTACTTAAATGATGATGGAGCGTATTATGGATTTGATTTGTTTAAAGATGGAATTACTTGGTGTCAAAATAACATTTCAACTATGCGTAATAATTTTCACTTTGAACATGTTGACATATACAATCAATTCTATAATCCGGAAGGAAAAGAAGATGCCTCTCAATATCGTTTTCCCTATGAAGACGGAACATTCGATTTTATCTTTTTAACTTCTGTATTTACACATCTTCTCCCAAAAGAATTAGAACATTACGTATCTGAAATTGTACGTGTATTAAAAAAAGACGGGAGATGTTTCATTACATTCTTTCTTATAAACCCTGAATCGTCCTATTATTTAAATGCAGGACAAAGTACATTAGGTTTTTATCATCGAATCGAAAATTGCTACGTTGTAAATAAAGATATTCCGAATTTCGCAGTTGCTTATCCTGAGACAGATATTTGCAATCTATTGAATAAGTACGGCCTAGAAATAATCAATAAGCCGCATTACGGTTTATGGTGCGGCAGACATGAATATACAAGTTACCAAGATATTGTTCTTACAAAAAAAAGCTTCTGAAAGGAAGTTATGTATGATGAATGAAAAAAATCCACCTCTCGTTTCCATCCTTATTCCTACTTATAATCGGCCTCATTATTTCAAAATTGCTCTAGAAAGTGCATTGGCACAAACTTATTCAAATATTGAAATCATCATCGGAGATGATAGTACAAATGATGAAACAGCAACTTTAATACGCGAACAATACTTACCAAATTATAAAAATATAACATACATTCGAAATACCCCTACTCTAGGACAATTTCACAATGACCTTATGCTCATAGAAAAATCAAATGGTGAGTATATAAATTTTTTAATGGACGATGACGTGTTTTATAAGCATAAAATACAAAAAATGATGACCTATTTTGAGCAAGATCCCAATAAAAATCTTGCTCTTGTTACTTCTTATCGAGTACGTATTGATGATCATGGAAATCTAATAGGTGATTCCCATCCAACACAAAGGTTATATAGTGAAGACACCTCATTAAACGGGATATTTTTAGGTAATTGGATGTTAAAGGGCGGACACAACATTATCGGTGAGCCTACAACTACTTTGTTCCGAAAGGAATTGCTCACTGAACCTTTTGGCACCCTTAAAGAGCGACAATATTCTTGTAGTGTTGATATGGCCTCATGGATTTCTTTACTTTCTAAAGGAAATGCAATATACATTTCTGAGCCTTTAAGTCAATTTCGCTACCATGCTGGACAACAAATACACAATAAGCTCCTTCAAGGTTGTGAAGATTTCACACACCTTGTTATAACAGCAAAAGAATATGGCTTTTTACAAAATACTACGGACTATAGAGCAGCTCTACTTAGTGCTTACCAATGGTGTAAAAGTTCCTTAAAATACTATCTTCATCAACTAGATATTTTTCCTGACGCACATGTACGTCTCTCTCATTGTTTGGATATAATTATTAAAGAGCTAAACAATTAAACTACTCTGCAAAATTAAAAGTGTATGTACTATATGTGAATCATTCGTATAGTTCATACATTCTTTCTCATACTATAAAGTGAAACTTTAATCAGCTCTCACCAATCGGGCTTTTACGGGCAGTTGATCCCCCACCTAACTTCTTCGCCTTCGCTGAATTTTGAGGTGGGGGTCTTACTGCCCATTAATGCGGGATAAAATCCATTACTATAAAGAGCAGTAGAAAGGAATACCTACATTGAAAGATCCAAATTCTCAATATCAAATAGACTACGTATTACTATTTATTTTATTTGCCATTGGGATTGTTAGTTGTTGTGCTATTGCAAGTGCGCAAGCCTCTTTACCGCCATTTTTACAAAACGTCAATTTTGTACTAAAGCAAATCCAATGGTATTTCATTGGATTTATAGCCATTGGTGTTATTATGATTATCGACTTCGATCGTTATCAAAAAATTGCTTGGTATTTGTACAGCTTTGCAATGGTACTACTTATTGGACTAGAACTTCAAGTACCAGGTGCCGTTACAATTAAAGGCGCTACCGCTTGGTACAGGCTCCCAGGCATCGGAAATTTTCAGCCTTCTGAAATTATGAAATTGTTTTTAATTATCGTCATTGGACGAATTATAGCAAATCATAATGAGAAATATTTTTCCCAAACGATACATGATGATTTTTTACTACTTGGAAAAATATTTGCGACAAGCTTGCCACCACTACTACTTATTGCAAAAGAACCAGATTTAGGAAACACAATGGTCATTTCAGCGATGCTTGCAGCAATGATACTAGTTTCTGGCATACGATGGCGTTTTATTTTTGGATTAGTTTCAGGTACTTTCGTTGCTGGATCTACATTAATATATATTTTTTTTACTCACACAGATTTCTTTAAAGCACACATTTTAAAAGAATATCAATTAAATCGCTTCTACGGATGGTTAGCACCTTACAAATATGATGCACAAGGCTATCAATTAAGACAAGCATTCTTAGCGACTGGATCCGGAGAAATGCAAGGAAAAGGGTGGGAAAATGGACAAGTATATTTTCCAGAACCACATACAGATTTTATTTTCACTAATGTCGCTGAACAATTTGGATTTCTAGGCGCAAGTGTCATTATTTCTCTTTTTTTCTTACTCATTTTTCGAATGATTCATATTGCTTTAGAAAGTAATGACCCTTTCGGTAGTTACATTTGCGCTGGTACAATCGGAATGTTTACTTTCCAAGTATTCCAAAATATCGGGATGACAATCGGATTACTCCCCATTACAGGGATAACATTACCTCTTATGAGTTACGGAGGAAGTTCACTGCTTACATACATGATTGCGATTGGATTCATTTTAAATGTTCGCTCAAGAACGAAAATCTTTATGTTTAAATGAACAACACAAAAACGCTATATTTTTATCTCTATCCTTTTTTAGATATACTAATGAAAAATACGATGGAGGTTTAAATATGAAATATGACATTATAGGAGATATTCATGGATGCTTCCAAGAGTTTCAAAATTTAACAGAGAAGCTAGGATATAACTGGAGTAGCGGTCTACCGGTTCACCCTGACCAACGTAAACTTGCATTCGTTGGCGATATTACAGACCGTGGTCCTCATTCATTACGTATGATTGAAATTGTATGGGAACTTGTCATACATAAAAAAGAAGCTTATTACGCTCCTGGAAATCACTGTAATAAACTATATCGATTTTTCCTTGGGCGTAATGTAACAGTCGCTCACGGACTTGAAACAACTGTTGCTGAATATGAGGCACTTCCTTCTCATAAGCAAAACATTATAAAAGAAAAGTTTATCACTCTTTATGAACAATCACCCCTCTACCACATACTAGATGAAAAAAGAGTAATCGTATGTCACGCTGGGATTCGGCAAGATTACATAGGAAGACGAGATAAAAAAGTACAAACCTTTGTATTATATGGCGATATTACAGGAGAAAAGCATGCCGATGGCTCACCTGTCCGTCGCGATTGGGCGCAAGAGTACAAGGGGCAAGCTTGGATTGTATATGGACATACACCAGTAGCAGAACCTCGATTCGTCAATCAGACAGTCAATATTGATACTGGTGCTGTATTTGGTGGCAAATTAACCGGATTACGTTATCCTGAAATGGAGACTATCTCTGTTCCTTCTTCTTTACCTTTTGTCGCTGAGAAATTCCGTCCAATTTCATAACTACCTTACTTAGCGAAAGATTACCGTATTATTTAGGCAGATCTCATATAAAACTAGGTAAAGTAATTAAAAAAAGATGCAATAAAGTGCATCTTTTTTTAATTACACTACATATAATGTCGCAGGAGGTGACAGAATGAAGAAAAAATCTTCTAAACAAAAAAGAAAATTTCCCCCTTTATATCTGCCCATGTACGGAATTAACAACTGGTGTAGTATTCGGGCTGCAGCGATAGAAGAACTGGAAGAACAAGAGTCATCAAAAAAAAGCAAAGTAAAACCAACATATGTCTCTTTAGAAAATGCTGTGATGAGCCGCATAATCGATCGCAGAAAAATAAAGATGCAACAAAAAAATAAACAGCTCTCAAATCAAGATGAACAGGTAATACATTCTAATCAAACAGAAGAAAAGACGGAAGAAAATATTTCTGTAGCAATAAATAAAAAAGTGGAACCAGAAATTCCAGCTGCTATTATAAACAAAGTAAAAAAAATAAAAGAGGCATTGGCTTCATCGAATGATATACAAACTGAAAAACCACTCATAATTGAGACACCTACACCTGAAAATACAAAAGTTAAAAGGGGCGGCCGATATGCATATGCGGAAGGGCTTCACTCTCATGCGGAGGGCATGGCAGCACATGCGGAAGGCTTATTAACACATGCAAAAGGTTCTTTCTCTCATGCAGAAGGATCAAACTCAAAAGCAACCGGACATAGTTCCCATAGTGAGGGAAGTGAAACGACAGCAGGCGGAGCTTATTCTCATGCAGAGGGTAAACAGACGATTGCTTTAGGCGAAGCAGCACACGCAGAAGGAACCGCAACTATCGCTAACGGATCCTCTTCTCATGCGGAAGGTCATCATACATCAACAGCTCATTTTGCAGGTAGCCATATTATGGGGCGCTTCGGCACTGCAGAAGAAGCTTATTCTTGGTTTATTGCAAATGGTGTAAGCGACACCGACCATAATATCGGGGCTAAATGGCTTGCCCATAATGGAGAAATGTACATTGAGGGTGCGTCTTACAATGCAAGTGGAACGGATTTTGCACAAATGTTTGAAACCGAAGATCATAAACCTATTGATGTCGGTTATTTCGTTACATTTAGTAGCGAAGAAAAAATTCGGATAGCTACTTCACACGACTCGTTCATTTTAGGAATATCTAGTGCAACCCCTGCCCTTATAGGAAATAGCGGGGCTTTAAGTTGGGAAAAACGTTATAAAACAGATAACTTTGGAAAACGCCAATATGTATGGACGGAAACCGAAGAAATACAACCTCTTTTAAATACAGAATGGGATCCAACTCGCAAATATGTAGCAAGAAAAGATCGCGCCGAGTGGCTTCCTGTCGGATTAATTGGACAAATGTTAGTACGTGATGACGGCACTTGCGAAGCACATGGATTTTGTCTTCCAAATGACAATGGCATTGCTACAAAAGCCGAAAGTGGATTTTTCGTTATAAAGCGTACGGGTGAAAACCAAATTTTAATATTATTCCGCTAAGAAAAAAGGGAACAAAATTCTTTATAATATAAGAATTTTGTTCCCTTTTTAAGTATGCCGCAACACTTCTTGCATATCGCTTGGAAGCTTTATAGTGAAAGACATCTCTTTCTCTAAAATAGGATGATAAAACGTCAAAGATTTACTATGAAGTGCTTGCCGTTTCATTTCATCCCTTCTCCCTCCATATAAGCTATCACCAAGTAATGGATGTCCTACATGAGCCATATGCACACGAATTTGATGCGTTCTTCCTGTCTCAAGCTCAAGCGCTACATGTGTCTTATGATATGTACTATCAATTACTTTAAAATGAGTAACTGCCCTTTGTCCATCCTCACAAACCGTTCGCTCAATAATGCTATCAGATTTTCGACCAATTGGTGCATCAATCATTCCTTCTCGTTCCACAATCTTTCCGTGAACAATTGCTTCATACGTTCGTTTCACAGCTTTTTGTTGATGCTGCTTCGATAAAAGATGATGCACGAAACGATTTTTTGCAATAAGCATAAGCCCCGAAGTATCACGATCTAAACGTGTTACGATGTGCACTGTACTTGCAAGATGCTGCTTATCATAATGAGATAACAGCGCATTGGCAACACTTCCTGCCGGATGTTCTCTAGACGGAATCGTTGACATATTCGCCTCTTTATTAATGATAAGAACCGCGTCATCTTCATATATAATGCATAAAGGAATATCTTCTGCCATCATCCCTTCACTTCTTTCCTCCACTGGAAAAAAGACACGTAATTCTTCACCAGCACGCAACTGATGACGAACACTCGCATGTTGACCATTTACTTCAATTGCTCCGCCATGAAACTTTATATCCGTTAAAGCGGCTTTAGAAATACCTTTCGTTTTCAAAAATTCCCTAACTAAAGTTCCCTCTTCAGCCGGCCCTATATCCCATTTCAATGTAAATCTGTTCAAATATATAACCCTTTCTATTTATCTGCAACAAACGAGTCACGAACTCGTTTCCAGAACGGGAATGGGCGGAAACGAACAAATCGTACTTTCTCGTTTGCGACGCGATACTGGATTGATTTCACATCTTGATGAACCATCGTTAAATGATCCACTGTAATTTGTAAGTTCATTCCTGCAGCTGGCTTTAACACACATGTATGATGCTTCGGCAATACGAGTGGCGATCCTACAGTACGAAATACACGATTGTTAATGGACGCCATTTCTGCAATTTGAATCGCTTCAATAGATGGGTGAATAATTGCTCCGCCAAGCGCTTTATTATACGCGGTACTTCCTGAAGGAGTAGAGATACAAAGGCCATCTCCGCGGAATGTTTCAAAATATTCTCCGCGTATTTCTACTTCTGTTACTAATGTACCTTCTGCACTTTTTACAGTCGCCTCATTCATCGCTAAATACTGTGACTCTTTACTTCCATTCACATAGCGAATAATAACTTCTAAAAGCGGATATTCCACCACTTGGAATGGTGTTTTCGCAATCGCAATTACTAATTTCTCTACTTCTGTTGGTAACCAATCTGCATAGAAACCTAGATGTCCTGTATGTACACCAACAAATGCTGTTTCATCCAATCGATTATAATAACGATGAAACGCATATAAAAGCGTTCCATCTCCCCCAACAGAAATTACAATATCGGGTTCCTTTTCATCCATTATAAATCCAAAATCTAGCAAGTACTCTTTCATCGTGCTTGCCAGTGTATCTGATGATTGATCTCCCTTTGACATAATTGTAAATTTCATCGCCCAACACCCTTTAGTTTATGATTCGGAATCTTTCGTTTCTTGCTTTCTTGAAAAAGCCTTTTGCGCTTCTTGAATTTCAAGACGAATAGAAGACATTTCTTCATCTAATAAAAACGCCGCTTCAGCTGCACGTTGCAATCGTATTTTAATATCTTCAGGAAAACGTCCACTATATTTATAATTTAAAGAATGCTCAATTGTTGCCCAAAAGTTCATTGCTAGCGTGCGTATTTGGATTTCTACCAATACTTTTTGTTCACCTTGAATCGTTTGAACAGGATAACTAATGACAACATGATAAGAACGATAACCGCTATCTTTCTTTTGCGTGACATAATCACGTTCTTCCACGATTTCAAAGTCATTTCGTTTTCGAAGATATTCTACAACAGGCTTAATCTCATCAACAAATTGACACATCATTCTAAGCCCAGCAATATCCTGCATATCTTCTCTCAATCGGTCTAGCGGTACATTTCTCTTCTCCGCTTTATCAATAATACTTGCAACCGACTTTACCCTTCCTGTTACAAACTCAATTGGAGAATGCTCTGTTAACATTGCAAATTGAGTACGCATTCCTTTTAGTTTCACTTTTAGCTCTGCCACCGCTTGGTGGTAAGGTGCTAAAAATTCTTCCCAATTTCGATTCATTTCAACCACCACCAAAATCAATCCATTTGCTTATAGAAATACTTTTTCTACAGCAGTTACTAATTCTTCTCCGTAATTTGCATTACCTTCAATATTTTCAACTAAATATTCTACTTCTTCTTTTAATCCTTCTAATTCCATTTCAATGTCATTCACGCGAACGAACATAACCACATCGTTATTCATCGCTTCATGCATTGCTTCCCAGCATGTGTGCGGAATACTTACATAAATGAAAGATGATTCATTTTCTAAGATATATAAAAATGATAAATTGTCTGAGTCTACAAGTACGTGATTACGCGCACTTAACTCCTTTACCTCTATTTCACTATTTTCCGCACAAAAAATAAGAGCATTCTCTCTCTTTTCTACGCTCTTAACTTGGATTTTATTTTGCATGCTCTAACTCCTCCATCTCAACTTCCTGTCTTACTTAACAGTATTATTGTATCATAACATGGACGCAAACAAATAAAACATTGAACCAAATTTATGAAAAAGCGATAATGTGTAAAGAATTATTTTTCAAAAGGAGATTATACAATGACACAAGAAATTGAAATTGAATTCAAAAATATCGTTACAAAAGAAGAATTCGATACATTATGTAAATCGTTTTCTATTGAAGCATTTACAAAACAAGTGAATCACTACTTTGAAACACCTGACTTCTCGTTAAAAGAAGCTGGCTCTGCACTTCGTATTCGTCATAAAGGAGAAACTTATACGTTAACGTTGAAACAACCTGCAGAAATCGGTTTATTAGAAACGCATCAAGTCGTAACAGAAGACGAAGCAAAAATGATGATGGAAACAAACACAATCATTCAAGGAGCAGTAGTAGATCAATTACACAAATTACAAATTCCTGTTTCTGCTTTAACATATATGGGTAGTTTAACAACAGAAAGAGCAGAAACATTATTTAAAGGCGGAACGCTTGTCTTTGATCATAGTTTCTATTACAATCACGATGATTATGAAATTGAATTTGAAGTGCAAGATGAAGAAACAGGAAAAGCTGCATTTATTCATTTATTAACGCAACATAACATACCTGTTCGCCATACAAATAACAAAGTAAAACGCTTTTTCCTTGCCAAACAAAAAAAAGCACGCTAAAGTGAAAATTCCACTAGTGAATATGTTTCACTAGTGGATACATCTCACTAAAAAAGTTTACACCCGTAGAATAAGCAAAGAATCTTTGAGAAAGCTGTTTATTTGCCCTCTCGAACATTCCATTGCTACAATAGATATACATTTCATGGAAAAAGGAGTTTATAAAGGATGAGCAAGCAACCGATGACACCATTTGAAGCAATTGGCGGTGAACAATGCATTGCAATATTAGTAGATACATTTTATTCCTATGTCAGTAAACACCCTGACTTATCTCCCATCTTCCCGGAAGATTTAACAGAAACCGCTAGGAAGCAGAAGCAATTTTTAACACAATATTTAGGTGGTCCTAATTTGTACACTGAAGAACATGGTCATCCTATGTTAAGAGCACGCCATCTTCCGTTTGAGATTACTCCAAAACGAGCAGAGGCTTGGCTATCATGTATGGAGCAAGCAATGGATGATACTGGAGTTCATGGTCATATAAGAGAATTTGTTTTTGAACGTTTAGCATTAACCGCTCAGCATATGGTTAATACTCCAAACGAAACAGGTGAAGTGTAATGGATAAGCAGGAAGCAAAGCATATAAATATGCCATCTCCTTCCGCATGCGAGCATAAGTCTGTAGAAGCATATTTATTTATTGATCCACTTTGTAAAGATTGCTGGGAAATTGAGCCTTTTATTATTAAACTATGGCTTGAATACGGGAAATACTTCTCTATTCGTCATATCGTAACAGGAAAAGTGGATGGAACGAACGCTTCCTCACACAAATGGAATAAACCTGCTAATATTCGATTTGTGTGGGAAAAGACAACCAGTTTACAAGGTTTTTCATGTGATGGAAAGGTACATATGCAAGAAGCATCGTCAACACCATATTTAGTTTCGATGGCAATTAAGGCGGCGGAGTTGCAAGGCCGAAAAGCAGGTTCGAAGTTTTTGCGAAAACTCCAAGAATACATTTTCCTTGAAAATGTATCAAACCCTGACTGCGAACTATTACTTGCATGTGCGAAAGATAGCAATATTGATGTAGAAGAATTTAAAAAAGATCTACATTCTGCTAGTGCAAAAAAAGCTTTCCAATGTGACTTGAAATTCACAAATGAAATGCATATTACAGAAATACCTTCCCTCGTCTTTTTTCATGCGAACTCAGATGAAGAAGGTATTAAAATCGCTGGAAATTATTCCTACGATGTATACGTACAATTATTGAAAGAACTTGTAAAATGTGAAATTGAGCCAGAACCATTACCACCTTTAGAAGTGCTACTAGAAGCAACACAATTTATATCTTCAAAAGAAGTAGCATTTATTTATGATTGTCCGCAACAAGAAATTGAACGCGAACTAAAAAAATTACAACTGAAACGAAAAGTACAAATGATAGAAGTAAAATGCGAACGTTATTGGAAATGGATAGCAAAAGAAAAAGACCTGGTGTAAACACCAGGTCTTCTTCTTTACGGCTTATAAAAATATTAAAGGGGATGGGAGAAATTTTCACGTTCAAACAAAGGGGTATATGTTTGTATGTGAATTCGTTCACGCTTATTATATTACAAGATTCGACGTCAGATGACAACCCCTTTTGTCGAATTTCACACTTTTGTCACATTCTAAACGTTTTCATTTTTGAATAAGCTATAAAAAAGGTCATTTAGGGGGTTTATTTATGAAAAAATCTTATATTGCTCTTCTCTTTCTAGCTGTCATCGTTTCTTTTTTCTTGTACATCCTCTCTCTACTACAAGCTTTTCCTAAAATTATTGCCTTACCTCTTTTATTCGGAATCATCGTTATCACTCTCTCTTATTTCAATTATAAAAAACGATTCAAAGGGTTTTAATTTTAAAAATCAGTCGTAAAACTATCCTTTCAGTTAGAAAAACAAAGAAATTCACCTTTCTCTCCGACAAATATCGACATTGAATCTATCCAACAAAAAGACGAGGATACAATCCCTCGTCTTTTTTCATTACTTTTCTTCAAATAATAATGCTTCTAATTCATTTAATTTCTCTTCAAATACTTGTAGCGCCTCTTTTACTGGTTCAGGAGATGCCATATCTACTCCTGCTTTTTTCAGCACTTCAATTGGATAATCAGAGCTTCCTGCTTTTAAGAACTCGTTAATATAACGTTCTACTGCTGGTTGTCCTTCTTCTAAAATCTGTTTAGATAGAGCTGTCGCTGCACTAAACCCTGTTGCGTATTGATATACGTAATAGTTGTAGTAGAAGTGTGGAATACGAGACCATTCTAAACCAATCTCTTCGTCGATTACTAAAGCGTCACCGAAATATTTCTTATTTAAATCATAGTAAATTTCCGTTAACATGTCTGGCGTAACAGCATGTCCTTCTTGTACTTTCTTATGAATAATATGTTCAAACTCTGCAAACATCGTTTGACGGAATACAGTACCACGGAACCCTTCTAAATAATGATTTAATAAATATAGACGCTCTTTCTTATCTTCTGTCGTTTTTAATAAATAATCATTTAGAAGTGCTTCATTACAAGTAGATGCCACTTCTGCTACGAAGATGGAATAATCACCATATACGTGCGGTTGTGTTTTTCTTGTATAGTAACTATGCACCGAATGACCAAACTCATGAGCAAGTGTAAATAAATTATTTACATTATCATGCCAGTTCATTAAAATATACGGATTTGTTCCATATGCACCAGATGAATATGCCCCGCTTCGTTTTCCTTTATTCTCATACACATCTACCCAGCGATTTTCATATGCCTCTTTCAAAATATCAACATATTCATCACCAAGTACGTTTAAAGATTTTAATAAAAGGTCTTGCGCTTCTTCGTATTTCACATTCATTTTCACTTCTGGTACAAGTGGTGTATATAAATCATACATATGAAGCTCATCAAGTCCTAGTGCACGCTTACGAATATCGATGTAACGGTGTAATAAATGTAAGTTGTCATTTACTGTTTCAACGAGTTGATCGTATACTGCTTCCGGAATATTATTATTGCTCAGTGCAGCTTGGCGAGCAGAATCATATTTACGAACACGCGCATTGAAATTATTACGTTTTACTGCTCCGCTTAACGTACTTGCGAATGTGTTTTTAAATTTTCCGTACGTTTCATATACAGCTTTAAATGCATCTTTGCGAACACGAGGATCATCACTTTCTAAAAACTGAATGTAACGGCCATGTGTAATTTCTATTTCTTCTCCGTCTTCCCCTTTAATAGATGGGAATTTTAAATCCGCGTTATTCAACATACCGAATGTATTGCTTGATGAACTCATTACTTCAGATGCTTCCGCTAATAAAGCTTCCTCAGCTTCTGATAATACGTGCGGGCGTTGACGTGTAATTTCTTCTAATGCATGTTCATATACACTTAAATCTCTATTTTCCTTCAAGAATGTTTGCAATGTATCTTCTGAAATCGATAAAATTTCAGGCACAATATACGCTGTGCTACTAGATACTTGTGAATATAAATTTGTTGCACGATCATTTAATGCTTGATATACAGAGTTTGTTGTATCTTGATCGTAACGCATATGAGCATATGTATATAACTTACCTAATCGCATTGATATTTCATCTTCATATTGCAATGCCTCAAGTAAATTGTCCGCAGAGTCACCAAGTTTCCCTTTAAATTCAGTTAACTTCGGTAATAGCTCTTTAATAGCTTGGAATTCTTTTTCCCATTCTGCATCCGTTTGGAAAATATCTTCTAATCGCCACGTACTTGCTTCTTCAATCTCGTTGCGATCTGGTAATGCTTTCGCTTTGTTTTGTTCAGACATTCTTTAAGCCCTCCTTTAAATATCTCTACTTAAGTACAATTCGTTTTTTCTTATGTAATTCCTTCACAATCATTCTTTATTATATCCGCTTTTCCTCCTCTCATGTTAAAATTTGCCTCAAATAAAGATAGCGCATGTATTAAGCAAATCTCATCATGTTTCATAATTTCCTCCTCTGTTTTTAACATCACGGCATCCCTTATTTTTCGGTACGTATAAGTTCCCACTTTACGTAAAACACCTATATAGCATAAAAATGTCATATATTCAGTAACTGCCATTTTCCATATGTGCTGCGAAAAGTACGGAAGTATCCGCCTTTTCGTATACCTTTTTACATAACTACACACGTATTGAAGAGAAATACACTCTCCCACTGCAAGCTCCCCTATACACTTCATATATAGAAAAGCTTGCCATATAAATGGGTTTGTTTGAAAAGCAAATGCAGAAGGGAGTGGAACACCAATTTCAGAAGGAAAGCTCGCTGGGGTACATTTAAATTGATATAAGAGGCGTAATAATGACTTATAATTATAATTCCAAATCGGTAAGGCATTTTGGCGAAAGTTTTTCTTTCTCTTCTTCCACTCTTCACCCAATCTTTCTTTCCCGAAAGGAACAGGAGAAAAAAGCATTTCAAAAGTAGTCGCATCAGTTGGTAAATATATAGTATGTGAGAAAAAAACATTTGTAGAAAAGGGAGTGACAAATGCACATTTCATAAATGATTTTTGTTTCGGACAGAAGAAAATAAGAAGTGGCTGAGGATAAGATTGTAAGGAGAAAGCCATAAGTGAGGAAAATTTCATCCAATATGCAGATTGCTTTTTCAATTGATTTCCACCAACGATCCAAATGACCTGTATACCAGCTTGCCAATACGAATATGTTCTTTTGTACAGCTGCTCTATAGCGAGGTTTGCACATTGGTATTCAATTGCAATTTTTCTACCCGCCCTCTCTACAAAAACATCTGGTCGTTGCTTAATTTCTGGGAGGTAGTACTCTATATCCACCTGAAAGTTTTGACGTTTGAACCATCTATATAACAATTCTTTACCATGCATATGATACTTTGATTCCGCTTCATAAAAGGCAAGACATGAATCCACTTTTTTATGAGCAAAATGCCAACTTTTTTGTTTCCCTAATTTCATTTGCACTTCCTTTCCGCAAGCTACACAAAAGAATCGTTCTTGTTGACGCATACGGCGCAAAAGCTCTTCATTACAATTATAGAGTAAATGAATTTTTTCACCGTTTTCTCTTTTAGCGATAAATATCGTAATCACACCCTTTCAGCTCCTTATATTCTACAATTTGTTACAAATTCCTTTTAAAAAAGAGATGTCCCAATTTCGGACATCTCTTTTTATAATAAAGGTGATAATAATCGGTACGTTGATTCAACAATTCGTCTATGAAGACGTCTTTTATGAAAATGATCACCATGAATTTCACTTGATTCTTCTAAATCATCTTTAAAGTCTTGAACAAGTTTTCGAATGCTATCTGTATCATATAAAAAGGCATTTACTTCAAAATTCAAATGAAAACTTCTCATATCCATATTAGCTGTCCCAATTGAAGCTAAATCAGAATCAACGATGACAATTTTACTATGAAGAAAACCTTTTTCGTATTCATATATCTTTACTCCTGCATCTAAAAGCTCTGGGAAGTACGATCTCGATGCGTAAAAGACAGTACGCTTATCCGGTTTACTCGGCATTAATAAACGAACATCAATACCAGCAAGTGCAGCAACCTTTAATGCGGATAAAATATCATCATCCGGAATAAAATACGGCGTTGCAATCCAAATAGATTTCCGAGCAGAAGCGATCATTGCGAAATATAAATGCTTAATCGTTTCCCACTTATTATCGGGGCCACCTGCAACTAGCTGCACTCCTCCCCAATGATCACCCTCAACTGCTTTTGCTTGTAAATATTCTGGGGCTAGCACAGCCTCTCCAGTCATATAAAACCAGTCTTGAAGGAAAATAAGTTGTAAACTTTGAACCGCTTCACCACGTAAATACAAATGCGTATCTCGCCAAAAGCCAAAATATTTATTTTTCCCTAAATACTCATCACCGATATTTAATCCGCCTACAAATCCTTCGTTCCCATCAATCACAACAATTTTCCTATGATTTCGATAATTAATCTTATCGTTTAAAATCGGAAAGCGCACAGGAAAGAATGGAATCATTTCTACACCTGCATCGTTTAATTCTTCAATATACGATTTCGATAACTTAAAACTTCCAACCGCATCATATAAAAAGCGAACAACAACGCCTTCTTTCGATTTTTGTATTAAAATATCTTTAATTTCTGTTCCTAATTTATCATCACGCACAATGTAATATTCCATATGAATGTGATGTTTCGCTCGTTTTAACCCATTTAAAATAGCCCGAAACGTTTCATCTCCATTTGTTAATGTCCTCGTTTCAGTTTGAAATGAAATATTTAAAGCTCCTAATCGATCCGCTAAACGAAATAACAGTTCTTGATGCTTATGATTGCGTAAAATTCGTTCTTCGTAATCTTCATGCCCTTTATATTGTAAAAACGCCTGTTCATCAAGTAACGCCTTCTTTTGGAACATTCTTTTTCTTCGAAAATTTTGTCCGAATAATAAATAAGCAAAGAAACCAAATACCGGAAAAATTCCTAAAACAATTAACCATGTAAGTGTTTTAGATGGATGTCGATTTTCTAAGAAAATAACGCAACCAATTAAAAACGCAGATACTGTAAATAAAATACTAATAATACCTAAAATCGAAACATCTTTTATCCCAATCACATCTGAATAAAATGCTACATCAATAAACATACGTAACGAAACAAATAATGCGAACAATAGCAGTATAAAGAAAATCAGCTTTAACGTATTTTTCATCTCTTACCTCCTAACTAAGAAAGCTTTCCTATTCTTCATATAAAAAGCCGATTTCATACTACAGAAATCGGCCTACGTTTTAGCAGGAAAATTATTGCGAATCGTTTCAAGCGCATGCTCTTTCACAATTTGTTTTCCATACTCACTTACACGATGAATTGTTAAAGTTGATTCTTCTCCATATTCTAAAATAATACTTAAAATACGATCGATTTCTTCTTCATCATGTAGCACTTCATCGAATTCCACATATACATAATAGCGGTCCTCAAATGAATACAGCTCATCTTTTATATCTTCAAAGATAAGACGATGACTTAATGAAATGACATCTTCAAAATCATTAAATTTAATTAAAAAGCCAAACGTACCATCTTCATTAAAGTTTGTTCCTGTTTGTTCTTCTACCTCTTCGACTAATTCTTGTTGGAATAATGATTCGATGCCTTCATCTAGAGGAATATCTATAATTTTGTCTACCCCTATCGGTAGTTCCAGCTTTTGTCCGTCCTTTGAAAGCTCTGCTTTCGTGACAAGTACTTCAATCCCTTTATCGACTGCTTGCACTTGAATCCATAACGGTCCATCAATAAAGAAATCGTCATGATCACGAGCTTCGTCCATCATCTCCCAAAAGAGCTCTTCACTTCGTTCGCGATCATACCAAATTTCTTCACGATTAAATCCTCTATCCTCTATATCAATGTACGTAATAAAAAATTTCATCGTATGATCATTAATTCTTTCAATATCCAAAATACAACTCTCCCTTCCTGCTTAGAATTGTTATGAAGGGATTCCCCACTCATATGACAAATCAATAGATTCTTGTACTCTCATTTTATGATAAGATTCTCCAGAATGGAAATAAAATCGATTTATTTTACAAAAATAGTTATATGCCTATCTTTACTCGATAAACTACATAAATATATTATTATAGCGATTTCTTACTTACAAAAAATTTGGACATACATTTCCACATTCCCCCGTACACTGTAATAAAGTGAAACTTCTATTAGAAGAGATTATTTAACAACAACTTTCTTCATCACATACATATAGTTCGCTTATTAAAACATCATAAATGGAGGCAGACGAATGGACTTAGAGTTTTTAACATCCGTACTAATGATTGTCGGTATCGATGTTGTATTAGGTGGTGACAATGCAATCGTCATCGCACTAGCTAGCCGAAATTTACCTGAATCGAAACGAAATAAGGCTATTTTGATCGGTACTCTTTTAGCGATTGTACTAAGAATCATCCTTACTATACTAGCTGTCTATTTACTCGACATTCCATTTCTACAATTGATTGGCGGGGTTTTACTTACATTAATTGCAGTCAATTTATTAACCGATAATAGCAACGATCTTTCTTCTATTCAAGGAAAAACAACTTTATTTCAAGCTGTGCGGACAATTGTTTTCGCGGATCTCGTTATGGGGTTTGATAATGTTATTGCCATTGCAGGTGCAGCTCACGGGAGATTTTTACTCGTCATAATCGGCTTACTCATTTCTATCCCGATTATTATTTGGGGCAGCAAACTTATTTTAATACTTATGGAACGATTTCCATTCCTCATTTATTGCGGTGCAGCGATTCTTGCCTATACTGCAGGAAAAATGGTTACACATGAAGACAGACTTGCAACCTTTTTTCATAACAATCCAAGTTTCACTACAAGCATTCCTTATTTGTTCATTTTCACTATTTTATGCATCGGCTTTATCGTACAACAAGTTCGATTACGCAATGTGAAACATTAAAAAAAACCTTCTACTATATAATAGGTAGAAGGTTTTCATATTATTATAATTAATTTACAAGACGTTGTGCTTCACGTAATTGGAACGTTCTTACTGTACGTGGTAAGAAACGACGAATTTCGTCTTCGTTGTAACCAACTTGAAGGCGTTTCTCGTCAATCATAATTGGACGACGTAAAATCCCTGGATAGTCACGAATCATCTTATATAAATCTTGAAGTGGTAAAGACTCTAAGTTTACATTCAATTCTTGGAAAACTTTCGAACGAGTAGAAATAATCTCATCCGTTCCGCTTTCTGTCATACGTAAAATCTCTTTAATTTCCTCAATCGTTAATGGATCTGAGAAAATATTACGTTCTGTATAGGGAATATGATTTTCCTCTAGCCATAATTTCGCCTTTCTACAAGACGTACAGCTTGGAGAACTATATAATGTTACCATACAAAGCTCACTCTCCTTAAAGAGTACAAATTCTGTACTAAATACAGTTTTAATTTCTAACTTCAGCAATTTTTCGCGATAACTTGTCTTATTGAAAAGTACAAAAATCGCATTTCATGTAAGCAACAACTTATAATAAACAACAATTACTTTTAATAAGTAACTTCTATAATCATTATACAATAGATTTTGCAAGAAATATACAGTAAATTTCCTGCTAGTTGAGAAAACTCTTCCGTGTATTTCACTGCTATGTAACATGATTACGCTCACTTCAGCTGTACTTTAACAATAACTTTCAATCCTTTTACTACTCACTTCTCATAGATTTTTCATATAATATATAGTTATTTATCTATAATCTTCCCTATGAAAAAGAGAACGTTTTCTTACTTTTTCTTGATAAATCAATTAAGAAATGTAAGACTATACAAATGAGAATGAAAAGGAACGTTTGTTCTTATTTTAACAAATATCCTCCCTCCTGTCTACACGATTTCTAAAGTAAATTAAATATTTTTCTGACATTTCTTTCTTTTTCATTTTTTATCTCATACAATAAACATACAGACAGGCAAAGGGGGAGTTTTCAAATGATTGCTTTTTTTATTGATTTTATTACGGTTGCTGCCCTCATCATCGGAATAACAGCATTGATTGGTGTCATTACAAATAGCATCGGCGAAAAGCTCTTTGGTGGAAAAGAAAAAATGAAGTTTGTTAACAAAAGTTTGGATGTACAATCTGGCTGGAACCAAGTTGGCGGAAAAGGCATTTATAAGAAACGAACGTATTAAAAAAAAAGCAGGCGATCACCTGCTTTTTTTTATTTCTCTACTGACGCCCATTTAAAGCTTAAATCGCCGCCATATTTATGGTTATACATATTTTTAATTGAATCTCTTTGTAAATATGCTCTACCACGTTGATATACTGGAACGATCGCAGCATCATCAAGTAACATTTTTTCTGCTTCTAATAAGTTCTTCCAACGAGCATTTACATCGCTTCCATCTTTTTTCGCCTTCATAATGATTTCATCGTATTTTGGATTAGAGTACTTCATCTTATTTTGTGACCCATCTGTTACAAACATATCAAGATATGTAATTGGATCTGGGAAGTCCGCACTCCATCCAGAGAATGACATGACATAATCGCCCGCATCTTCTAATTTTAGTTTTTGTGCGAATGGTTGTTGTTTAATTTTTACTGTTAAACCTGGTAAATTCTTTTCTAATTCACCTTTTAAATATTCACCAGTTTTCTTTGATAACTCTACATCTTCATTTAATAATTCTAATTCGATTTCATTTTTACCAAGTTCTTTTTTACCAGCTTCCCAATATTTCTTCGCTTCTTTCACGTTTGGTTTTACAATATCCCCGTTTACAGCACGGAAATCTTTTTTATCTGGTCCTTTAATGAAGTTATCAGGAATTAATCCTGTTGCTGGCTTAGAACCGTTATTTAATAATGTATCCACGAATGGCTTACGGTCAAAAGCAAGTGAAATTGCTTTACGAATATTTTTATTTGCTAAAGCTGGATCTTTTTGATTTAAACGAAGGAAGAATACAGATGTATCTTCTACTGTTTGGAAATCTGGTTTTCCTTTATATTTATCAATAAACTCCGCTAATAACGACGCTCGATCAATTGCATTTGTTTCATATAAGTTAATTGGCGTAGATGTATCTTTTACAATATTAAAGTTTACTTCTTCAATCTTCACTTCTTTATTGTCCCAATATGACGCGCTCTTTGTCATTTTAAAGCTACGTTCATGTTGCCAATCACTTAATGTAAATGGTCCGTTATAAAGCGTTGTATTCGCTTCCAAACCAAACTTCGTACCTTGCTCTTTCACAAACTTTTCATTCACAGGATAGAAGATTGGATATACCATTAAATCTACAAGGTATGGAATTGAATTATCTAATTCCACTTCTAATGTATAATCATCAATCGCCTTTACCCCTAATTGATCCGGACTCATCTCTTTTTTATTAATTTTCTCTGCATTTTTTATATCATACATAATGTACGCTGATTTCGCAGCTGTATCTGGGTTAATCGCTCTTTGCCATGCGTATACGAAATCTTTTGCCGTCACAGGATCACCATTTGACCATTTTGCGTCTTCACGTAATTTAAATGTATATTTTTTACCATCTTCTGATTTTTGGAATTCCTTCGCTACACCAGGAACTAGCTTATCATCTTTTCCTAAACTGTATAAGCCTTCCATCGTATTACCCATTACTCTTGAAGAAACTGCATCAGCTGATAACGCTGGATCCATCGTTGGAATTTCTTGCGTTTCAATTAAGTTAATAACTTGCTTCGCACCGCTTTTCCCGCTATCCCCTTTTGCGTTCGCTTGCGGTTCATCTTTTTGGTAGCTACATGCCCCTAACATCATGCTCATTGCTACTGTTGATACTACAAAAACTGGCATCTTTTTTTTCATACTTCCACCCTCCATAAAAATGTTAGCCCTTTCATTTTCAAACAGAAAGAAATATATATATGTTCTAATAATTCATATTATACACACAAATATATTTTTTGTATATTTATATTTCTATTTCATTAAAATTTCCTGTTAAAAAATAAATCTTTGTAAACGTTTCATATTGCTGATTATTCTTACTAAAGTGTTAAAAACAATATTTTTTATACTTTTCTAAATTATCAGAGAAAAATGAATTTTATATCTCATAATACTTTATGTATAATTATCCTTTTGTTTTTATCATAAAATAGCACTCTCTTCATAATAAAAATATGTAGGCTAAAATGAGTGCAAAGGTTAAGAAAGTATGTTACGATACATTTTGCTAAAAATAGATATCGGTAAAGAGGGGACGGACATGGCAGCAATTCAGGCAAAAAACGGGCCTACTGAGAAATTAAGTTTATTCTTATTAACATGGCCTATTTTTCTAGAAGTTTTTCTTTTTATGTTAATGGGGATCGCTGATACTTTCATGTTAAGTGCATTATCAGACGATGCTGTATCTGGGGTTGGTGCAGCGAATCAATACCTCCATATCGCTATTTTGGTACTAGAAGTCATCGGGAACGGCGCAGCTATCGTCGTATCTCAATACCTCGGTTCCAAACGCTTTATGGAAGCATCTAAAATATCAGCATTAGCCGTCACATTAAATTTAATAGTTGGGCTCGTTATAAGCGCTGGTTTTCTTTTATTTTCGAAACATATGATGCTCGCAATGAACTTACAAGGCGATGTACTAACGTATGCGCAAAACTACTTATCTATCGTCGGAGGAGCCATCTTCCTACAAGCTATTATTAACTCATTAGCCGCAATTATCCGTGTACACGGTTTCACAAAGCAAGCGATGTTTATTTCACTCGGAATGAATATGATTCATATCGCTGGAAACTATGTACTCATTTTCGGGAAATTTGGTTTCCCTGAGCTCGGTGTACAAGGGGCTGCCATTTCTTCTGCTGTCAGCCGACTTATAGCGCTTATTGTTTTCTTCTGGTTACTATACCGCGTTATGGAATATCGTGTAAAATTACAATATTATTTCACCTTATCAAAAGAATATATCGGGAAAATTTTAAAAATCGGGATTCCATCTGCTTTTGAGCAAGTTATGTATCAAGCTTGTCAAATTGTCTTCTTATACTATGCAACATATTTAGGAACGGAATCGTTAGCGGCTAGACAATACGCTACGAACATTTCTATGTTCACTTATTTATCCGCTATTGCAATTGGTATGGGAACAGCCATTATTATTGGCCGCCTCGTTGGTGGTGGCGAAAAAGATGAAGCATACGAACGCTTGTGGAAAAGTGTAAAATGGGCGATTGGTGTAACTTTATGTATGGTCGCTCTCGTTATTACATTCCGTACACAATTAATGGGACTGTTTACAGATAATCCGTACATTATCGGGTTAGGCGCAAGTGTTCTTTTACTAAGTGTACTACTTGAAACGGGACGTACGATGAATATCGTCATCATTAATTCGCTTCGTGCAGCTGGTGATGCAAAATATCCTGTTTTAATCGGTGCATTCTCTATGGTGTTAATGAGTTTACCACTAGGTTACTTTTTCGCCTTTCATTTAGATATGGGGCTCGTTGGTATTTGGCTAGCAATCGCCATCGACGAATGGACACGTGCCATTATTATGTTCTTCCGCTGGAAAAGTAGAGCGTGGGAGCGTTATGCACTTGTTAAACCTGAAGAACAAGAGGAGAATGTTTCTGTTCAAGTTCAGTAATTTTGCATATGGATATCACTAATGATACATGAGATTTATATCGGCGATTCTTTAAATATATCGACTGACCGACAAATGTATACAATTCTTTTATATAGTAGAAAAAGAGCCATCCTTCCATAACAGAAGAATGGCTCTTTTTCTTATTGATAAATCTCTTTATATTTCTTGTACTCCGCTTCCGAACATAGTACGAAATGTCCCGGGCGAATTTCACGCATTGTTGGTGCTTCACTACCATAATTATGTTGTGATGGATCATATACGATACGTTTACGATTGCGCTCATAATCTGGATCTGGAAGTGGAATCGCTGATAATAGTGATTTCGTATATGGATGAATTGGATTCGCATATAATTCATCACTTGTTGTTAACTCAACGATTTGGCCACGGTACATTACACCAATACGATCACTAATGTATTTTACCATTGATAAATCATGGGCGATGAATAAGTATGTTAAACCTTTTTCTTTTTGTAACTTTTTCAGTAAGTTTACAACTTGCGCCTGAATCGATACGTCAAGTGCTGAGATCGGCTCATCGGCAATGATAAATTCTGGGTCTACAGCAAGCGCTCGAGCGATACCGATACGCTGACGTTGTCCACCTGAGAATTCGTGTGGGAAACGGTTTGCGTGCTCTTTATTTAAACCAACTGTGTTTAATAGTTCATGAACACGGTCCATGCGCTCTTTTTTACTTTTCGCTAATCCGTGAATATCAATACCTTCTGCGATAATATCCCCTACTGTCATACGAGGATTTAATGATGCGTATGGATCTTGGAAAATCATTTGCATTTTACGGTTGAATTTCTTCAGTTCTGCGCGTGATTTCTTACCATGTACGTTTTCACCATCGAACAATACTTCACCAGCAGTTGCATCATATAAACGAATAATCGTTCTTCCAGTTGTCGATTTACCACAACCTGATTCTCCTACAAGACCAAATGTTTCTCCGCGGTAAATATCAAATGAAATATCATTAACCGCTTTGACAACACCACCACTCACGTCGAAGTGCTGCTTTACATTTTTTACTTCAATTAATTTCTCACGTTGTTTAGTCATGTTGTTCACCTGCTTTCATTTGAAGAATGCGTTTTTCAACGACTGCTGGCGGTTTTACTTCTGGAGCTTGCTCGTGAAGTAACCAAGTTGCCGCATAGTGCGTATCACTTACTTTAAATAAAGGTGGGTCCATTTCAAAATCAATTTTCAGTGCCTGTGGGTTACGTGGTGCAAAAGCATCTCCCTTTGGCGGCTTCAATAAATCTGGAGGCGTTCCAGGGATTGCATATAACTCTTCTTCTGAACCATCTAAACTTGGCATAGATGCGATTAAACCCCAAGTATATGGATGTTTCGGATTGTAGAAAATTTCATCTACAGTTCCAATTTCAACAACTTTACCAGCGTACATAACTGCCACTCGGTCCGCAACGTTTGCTACTACACCTAAGTCATGCGTAATGAAAATGATTGCTGCTTCTGTTTTTTGCTGAATGTCTTTCATAAGTTCTAAAATTTGCGCCTGAATCGTAACGTCTAGCGCTGTTGTCGGCTCATCGGCAATTAATAATTTCGGGTTACAAGCTAACGCCATCGCAATAACTACACGCTGTCTCATACCACCTGAGAATTGGTGAGGATATTGTTTTAAACGAGCTTCTGGATTTGGAATACCTACAAGGTCAATTAATTCTAAAGCAACTTTACGTGCATCTGCTTTACTCATCCCTTGGTGTTTAATTAGACCTTCCATAATTTGATTTCCAATTGTCATCGTTGGGTTTAATGATGTCATTGGATCTTGGAAAATCATCGCGATATCTTTACCGCGTACTTGCTGCATTTCTTTTTCTGTTAATTTCGTTAAGTCACGACCTTCAAATACGATTTCACCATTTTTAATGCGTCCAGGAGGATTCGGAATTAATCCCATTAACGCTTTAGAAGTAACTGATTTCCCTGAACCAGATTCTCCTACAATCGCCAATGTTTCTCCTTTTTTCAAATCAAAAGTAACGCCGCGTACAGCTTGTACTTCACCTGCATGTGTATCAAAGGAGACTTGTAAATCTTTTACCTCTAACAATGTTTTCATCTTTGCCTCTCCCCTCTTTTACTTACGCATTTTTGGATCTAACGCGTCGCGTAATCCGTCTGCCATTAAGTTAAACGCTAAAATTAATATACTGATGACAACCGCAGGGATGAACATCATATGCGGATACGTTTGAATAGATTTATAACCATCATTTACAAGAGAACCTAGTGACGCAAATGGCGGCTGAATTCCTAAACCGATGAAACTTAAGAACGCTTCACCAAACACCGCTGATGGAATTGTAAACATTGTCATTACGATAATAGGTCCCATTACGTTTGGAATTAAATGTTTCACAATTAATTGTGTATTTGTTGCACCTAATGTACGAGATGCTAATACATATTCTTGGTTTTTTAACTTTAAGATTTGCCCACGAACAATACGCGACATCCCTATCCAACCTGTAATCGCCATCGCGAGTGTAATTGACCAAATACCAGATCCCATAATGATTACCATTAAAATAACGATGATTAAGTATGGAATACCGTTAATAATCTCCATAATACGTTGCATAATGTTATCTACTCTACCGCCGTAGAATGCTGAAATACCTCCGTATGCAACCCCAATTACTAAGTCAATTGCTGCTGCTAAAAGAGCGATATATAATGATACGCGTGTACCTTCCCATGTTCTTGTCCATAAGTCACGGCCAAGATCATCTGTACCAAACCAGAAGTACTCTTTAATATCACGTTTTTCATATTGGTCAACACCATATTGATCTGTACCGTCAAATGGTAACCAATGAACATTTTCAATAACTGGAATTTTTGGTGGTAATTTCGCTCGACCTAAATCTTGCTCTTTATACGAGTGTTTACTTACCATCGGTCCAAAAATCGCTAATAGTGCAATGATAACTAATAATACAAGGCCAAGCATCGCACCTTTATGTTGGAATAAACGTCTTCTTACATCTTGCCAAAACGTTAGGCTTGGACGGGCAATGACTTCATTATCAACATTATTTTGATTGGCTTGTTGAAATAAATCTGGAGATAATTTTTGTACATCTTTCATCATTTTTTCCCTCCCGCTAAACGAATACGAGGATCAATAATTCCGTATAAAATATCGACAATGAAAATAACTAAAATGAAGATTGCACTATAGAAAATCGTAGTTCCCATAATAACTGTATAGTCATTTAAAGTAATCGATTTAACGAATTGTTCCCCAAGTCCTGGTACAGCATAAATTTGCTCGATAACAAGTGTTCCTGTAATTAATGCCGCAACCATTGGTCCTAAAATTGTTACAACTGGAATTAACGCATTACGAAGTGCATGTTTGACAATAATAACGCCTTGGCTAATTCCTTTCGCTTTCGCTGTTAAAATGTAATCGGCTTGCATAACTTCAATTAATTCTGCACGAGAGAAACGTGCGATTGTTGCGATAACTCCCATCGATAATGCAATTGTAGGCATTACAGTAAACTCTGGTCCTTTCCAGAATGCTACTGGGAACCAGCCAAGTTTTACCCCTACGAAATATTGCAGTAATGCGGCGAATACGAATGATGGTACCGACATTCCGAGTACCGAAATAACTGTTGCACTATAATCTACCCACGTATTATTACGAAGTGCGGCAACAATACCTAAAATTAAACCGATAAATGTTCCTAATATAATCGCTTGTAAACCCAATTGGGCTGATGGTCCAATACGATCCACAATCATGTCTGTTACTGGGCGGTTATCATATTGGAATGATACCCCTAAATCACCTTTTGCTAGGTTACCTAAGTAACGTGCGTATTGAACTGGTACCGGATCATTCAATCCGTATTTTTCAAGAATGATTTCTTTTTGTGCCGGTGATAGCTTCTCCTGGTTTTTAAGCGGAGAACCCGGAAGTAATTTCATCAAAAAGAAAGTCAGTGTAGTAATTAAAAATAATGTCAAAGCCATGTACACGAAACGTTTTAATACATAACGTCCCATATCAAGCACCTCCCCGTTTTTCTCAAAAGCAATAAGATAGTTTAAAATATTCTTACTTTTATTTTTTTAAAATAAGAGCATATGCCCATCATAGGCATATACCCTTGTAAACGATGGAAAAAAAGATTATTTTTGTTCAACAGATGCCCATTTGTAAGTTAATTTACCACCATAGTTAATTGGGATAATATCTTTTACGGCACCTTTTACTACATACGCTGAACCTTTTTGGAAGATTGGAGTGATAACTGCATCCTCTTTAATTAACATCTTCTCTACTTCTAGAAGGTTGTCCCAGCGAGCTTGTAAATCTTTTGTATCTGTTTTAGCTTTTAGGATTAACTCATCATATTTCTGATTAGAATACCCTGTTTTATTTTGAGAACCATTCGTAACAAACATATCTAAATATGAGATTGGATCTGGGAAATCTGGTCCCCAAATACCAAACGCAATATCATATTGCTGAGAATCTTCTAATTTATTTTTTTGTGCGAATGGTTGCTGTTTAATTTTAATTGATAAACCTGGTAAGTTCTTTTCCATCTCACCTTTTAAGAATTCCCCAACTTTTTTAGCATCTTCATTATCAAAGTTTAAGAATTCTAGTTCGATTTTATCAGTTCCAAGCTCTTTCTTCGCTGTTTCCCAAAGCTTTTTCGCTTCTTTTGGATTTGTTTCAACTAGCTTTCCATTTTCAGCTCGGAAATCTTTTTTATTCGGACCTTCAGCGAAATCTTTTCCAACAAATCCGTAAGCTCCAATTGCACCGTTATTTAAAATAACTTTTGCAATGTTATCACGGTCAAAGGACATTGAAATTGCTTTTCTTAAGTTTTTATTACTTAAGTACTGATTACTTTGATTAAATCTTAAGTAAGCAACCCCTGCTTCTTTTCTTGTTTGGAACTCTGGGCTTTTTCTAAACTTATCAACAAATTCAGACGTTAAAGCCGCTCGATCAATCGCGTTTGTCTCATATAAATTTACATCAGTTGCTGTATTTTTTACAATATTAAAGTTGATTTCTTCGATTTTAACCGTTTTATTATCCCAATATGAAGGATTCTTCTTGAATTGGAAACTTTGTTCATGTTTCCAATCACTCATAACGAATGGACCGTTATATAATGTTGTATTTGCCTCTAAACCAAATTTATCCCCTTGTGCTTTTACAAAGTTTTCATTTAGTGGGTAAAATACTGGATAAACTGTTAAATCGATAAAGTAAGGAACGGGATTGTCTAATTCTACTTCTAATGTATAATCATCAATCGCTTTTACACCTAATTGGTCAGCAGGTAATTCTTTTTTATGAATTTTCTCTGCATTTTTAATATCGAACATAATGTACGAATACGTTGCTTTTGTATCTGGATTTACTGCTCTTTTCCATGAATACACAAAATCTTTAGCTGTTACAGGTTCCCCATTCGACCATTTCGCATCTTTTCTTAATTTAAATATGTATTTCTTCCCATCATCTAGCTTTTCGACATCTTCTGCAACTCCAGGCATTCTCTTTTGATCTTTGCCAATACGATATAAACCTTCCATCGTATTATTTAATGCTGTAGAAGATGAAGAATCAGATGCCAATGATGCATCCATTGACGGAATTTCAGATAACTCTGTTAAATTAAGAATCTGTTTTCCGTTACTACTACTCGTAGCGTTCTCTTTCCCTTTTGCTTTTGCGTCATCTTTTTGGTAGCTACACGCGCTAAGCAACATACTTGCAGTTAAAGTTGATGCAAGTAATAACGGTATCTTTTTCTTCATGTTGTGTTGCCTCCCCTAATTGCACTTCCTGTACCCTCACTTGTTAAAAAGTAGAATTGAAAGAATAATCTCCAAGTTTCTACAATTTTCATTATACATATAATATAACAATTGTGAATATAGTTTTTTGTTTTTTTGTTAAAATTTTTAATAAAATATTTATATTTTTAATTTTTCGTAAAGGGATACATTAACATTGCTACCATCATCTTAAAATCAGACCTTTAATTGCGTATAATTTTCAAAAAATTAATCCTAGTACTTATTATAGCTTTTATAGTATAATAATTCTAGTAATATTTTGACGGAGGGGAATATTTTGAATAAAGTTTTTTTTCATACTTGTATACTAATTTTTATAGCGATGATTGCTTCTAGTATTGGTGCATTCCTCATTTCATCTCAATTTTTGTTGAACTTTGTCAACATTTTGTTTTATATTGCACTGTTTTTTATTCTTATCGGCGGTTTTTTATACATATTTCAAAATGGTTTTTTCAATGTAACCATTTACGCATTCCAAAGAGTATTTGGTACGAACAAAAAGATTGACTCTTTAATTGAAGAAGTCGAGGAACCTACAGATAAGAAAGAACGTATTTATAAAACATATTCATTCAAATGGACATATCCAATTTGTATTACAGGTATCTTCCTTGGGTTGTTCTCGACCCTCATTAGCTTTACTATTTTGATGTAGTTTGCAAACACTATCCCATATGATATAATAATCAGCAAAACATTTTGTTATAAAACTTTAGTTCTTTCATATTAAAAGAGCTCAAGTAACAATAAATAAATTTATATGTATGCGATGATAAAGAAGAGTACATATTGAGGCAATTTCAGAGAGCTTGTGGTTGGTGTGAACAAGTAATTGTACAGTATGGAATGGGCTTTTGAGCACCAAACCGAACCGAAAGTAGTAGGCTTTGGCGTTATATCCAAACGTTATTATGGATTAGAGAGATTTCACAGTAGTGAAATAATTAGGGTGGTACCACGGTCCATTCGTCCCTATAGTTTTTGGGATGAATGGGCTTTTTTGTTTGCCTTCTCTTCCCCACATCACGCATTCTATTTTAGGAGGAATTACTTATGTCAGTTATCTTTTCTGGTATTCAACCAAGTGGAACGATTACACTTGGAAACTATTTAGGAGCAATGAAGCAGTTTACAGAGCTTCAAAATGAACACGACTGTTATTTCTGTATTGTAAACCAACATGCGATTACAGTACCTCAAGATCCCGTCGGGCTTCGTAAAAACATCCGCAGTCTTGCTGCACTTTATGTAGCATGCGGCATCGATCCTGAAAAAGCTACTTTATTTGTACAATCAGAAGTACCAGCACACGCTCAACTAGGATGGATCATGCAATCTGTTGCTTACGTTGGAGAATTAGAACGTATGACGCAATATAAAGATAAAGCTTCTGGTAGAGATTCAGTTCCAGCTGGATTACTTACGTATCCACCATTAATGGCTGCTGATATTTTACTTTACAACACTGAAATCGTGCCGGTTGGTGATGACCAAAAGCAACATATCGAATTAACACGTGACTTAGCAGAGCGTTTCAACAAACGTTACCGCGAAATCTTCACAATGCCTGAAATTCGCATTCCAAAAGTAGGAGCTCGCGTTATGTCATTAACAGAGCCTACGAAAAAAATGAGTAAATCTGATCCGAATCCAAAATCAATGATTAGTATGCTTGATGAGCCAAAAACAATTGAAAAGAAAATTAAGAGTGCTGTAACTGACTCTGAAGGTATTGTGAAATTTGATAAGGAAAACAAACCTGGTATCTCTAATTTATTAACAATCTACTCTTCATTCTCTGGAAAAACAGTTGAAGAAATCGAAGCAATGTACGAAGGAAAAGGATACGGCGACTTCAAAGGCGACCTAGCGCAAGTAGTCGTAGAAGCTATTCGTCCAATCCAAGACAAATATAACGAACTAATCAACTCACCAGAACTAGACGAAATCCTAGACAAAGGTGCAGAAAAAGCAAACCGCGTTGCATTCAAACAACTACGCAAAGTAGAAAACGCAATGGGACTAAGCAGAAAACGTAGGTAACATATAAAGCGGAGGCAGCTCGTTCAGCTCTGACTGGATAAGGTTCTTTCGCATAGAAGACGCTTTTTGTCTTCTTATGCGGAAGGTTCTTAGACACGAAGAGCTCGCTGCCGGAGCTGGATTTCTACAAAAAGCGGAGGCGACTGCTTAGCCCTGACGGCTAAGGTTCTTTCCCACAGAAGGTGCTTTTTACCTTCTTGTGGGGAAGGTTCTTAGACGCGAAGAGCTCGTTTAGAATGTGAGGGGGATGGAGCTCCTGACGTAGAGGCGCTTTTTGCCTCGCAGGGAGGCGCGAAGCCACCGAACATTCTTGCCGCTGGAACTAGATTTCTACAAAATTAAAAAACCGCCAATTGGCGGTTTTTTAATTTACCTTTTGCTCATTTTCCATTTCCCATAACTTTTCAAAAAATGGCTGTCCTTTTACGAGACGCTCGCATAATTGTTCGTGCTTATCAGACCAGCCAGCTTTCGCTTCATCATACAGCTTAGCCCAAATATCTTCAAATTCCATATGTTGAACCATTCCATATGCTGATGGATCCCACTCTGTGAACCAATAGCGAATTTCTGCTGTGTTTTTCGTTGTATGTAATTGATCTAACGCCATAAATAATAATTGTTTTAGCTGTCTTTCTTTACGAGTCAAGCCATTCATAATGAAAGGCGATGGTGATAAAATATGATGTTCTTTTTCTGTTTCTTCTACTTGGAACTCATACTTTTCTGCTTGTACGTTTTCTACCATCTCATATACCATCTGCTCTTGGCGTGGTATAAGTCTACTTTTGCGAATTGGTACATTGTAACCAATTGTGTCAATGGCAATAATGCCTTTCCCATCTGTAACAACAAAGCAATACTCTTGCTGCAAACGTTCATGATTTTTACGAATATAAGCCTTATGATGTACGTCTTCCAGCATTTTTTGCGGAAGCTCTAACAATTCGTTCTCGATGTAATGATATAATGTGGCATCTACTTTTAATAATGGCACTTGATCTAATAGCTCAATCGTATCATCTTTCCGCCATTCGTAAAAATGACAAACGTTATACCCATTCTCTTCACCTTCAAACCAATTTACCCATACATCATGTAGATATAACATTCACTACCCCTCACTTCACTACTGTTTGTACCAATCATTATGTTCATTTTTGCTTAACTTTATTCCACTTGAGGAAATATATTCTAATTATTATTTTTTCTTCTATTAATACTAAAAAAACAGGAAATAGAATTCCTGTTTTTTTATATATGAAATGTATTTGCTTTATTCAATATTTCTTTTGCATCTATAGATAATAAAGAAAGTGTATCTTCTCCTTCCAAAGTTACACAATCTTTGACAATATGAAATCCAAGCGCATAGCCAAGCATCTTCGGATAAGAGTGAAAGCCATTTAATAAGATGTCATGTTCCCTTGTTCCTCGTTTTATACTTATTCTTTCATGTACAACATTTTTCCAATAATAAACAGCCTCTTCTTTTGAAAGATACGCCGTCCACGGTGCATTGTTTTTTTCTGTATACCTTTCTGTTACTGCTTGTTCCGCTAGCCCTTCCATAATCATCGTATCAAGTAATGTATATTCTGTTTCTTTCGTCTCAATTTGATGTAACCTGCATATGTGATGATATTCATGCGCCAATAACACTTTTAATTCTTCTACCGAATTCCGCCCACATACGAATAAGAAAATAACATGACGCATAGATAATCCAGCCCTACCGTTATACTCTTCTTGTACAGTTCGATTATAGGAATCTGATAATAAAATAAAGACAGGGACATCTGGACCTTTTAACCAATTTTTCAGTTTATCATACTCCAGGCTCAATTCTTTCCAAATTTCCTTTTCCTCTAATTCTTTAATTTCCTTTTCTCCGCGCATGATCGGGCGATACATCCCTTTTGAAATTAAAAAGCGATACAACCTTTCTTTTGGCAACGGAATATACTTCGTAAATTTCTCACAAAGTTTTTCTGGCCGTCCATAATATAAATGTAGCCATTCAGCTGTTTCAACAATCCCCATCTTTATCCCTCCTTTTTCTTATGTATATGCTACAGGAGAAAAAGGCGTAAAAATAAATAAGGAGTTTTTTCGCAATCTATTGCGAAAAAACTCCTTATTTCATCGATTATTTATACGATTTAAATACTAACACTGCGTTATGACCTTTTCTTATGTATATGCTACAGGAGAAAAAGGCGTAAAAATAAATAAGGAGTTTTTTCGCTGCGAAAAAACTCCTTATTTCATCGATTATTTATACGATTTAAATACTAACACTGCGTTATGACCACCGAATCCTAATGAGTTACTTAATACTGCATTTACTTCTTGGTGTCTCGCTTGATTTGGTACGTAATCTAAGTCACATTCTGGATCTGGTGTCTCATAGTTAATTGTTGGAGGAATTACTCCGTCTGTAATTGATTTAATAGAGAAAATCGCTTCAACAGCACCAGCTGCTCCTAATAAGTGACCTGTCATTGATTTCGTTGAGCTAATCGCTACTTTATACGCGTGCTCGCCGAAAGTTTCTTTAATTGCCATCGTTTCATATTTTTCATTCGCATCAGTACTTGTACCGTGCGCATTAATGTAATCAATATCTTCTGGCTGTAGGCCTGCATCAGCTAAAGCTTGACGCATTGCACGCACTCCGCCTTCCCCACCAGGAGCAGGCATTGTAATATGGAACGCATCTCCAGTTGCACCATAACCAGCAATTTCCGCGTAAATGTGAGCACCGCGTGCTAATGCGTGCTCTAATTCTTCAAGAATTAGAATACCTGAACCTTCACCCATTACGAAACCGCTACGGTTTTTATCAAATGGACGGCAAGCCGTTGCTGGGTCTTCATTAAATGTTAATGCTTTCGCTGAGCTAAATCCTGCGAATGCCATACTTGTTAGCGGTGCTTCTGCTCCGCCTGTAATCATTGCATCAGCATCACCACGCTGAATTGCTTTAAATGCATCACCAATTGAGTTTGCACCAGATGCACAAGCCGTTACAGAACAAGTGTTAATTCCTTTTGCTCCTGTTGCGATTGATACTTGACCTGCTGCCATATCTGGAATCATCATCGGCACGAAGAATGGGCTCACGCGGCGTGGGCCTTTCTCAGTAAAAATCTTAAATTGTTCTTCGTATGTTTCCATACCGCCAATACCAGATCCAATCCATACACCAATTCGAGGTCCGTTTTCTTCTGTAATTTCAAGCTTTGCATCTGCAACTGCCATTTTCGCTGCTGCTACTGCATATTGTGTAAAGCGATCCATACGGCGCGCTTCTTTTTTATCAATATATTTCTCGACTTCAAAGTCGTTAATTTCCGCTGCTACTTTTGCTGGAAATAGTTCTGGATCAATTCTTGTAAGTCGCCCGATTCCAGATACACCCTTTTTAATGTTTTCCCACGCTGTTTCAACATCTGTTCCGACCGGTGTAACAGCTCCTAGTCCTGTAATTACGACCCTCTTTTTTTCCATACAAAATACACTCCTTTTTTTCTCTCAGTCCTTATTTACCCCAACGAAGAGCGACTGCTCCCCATGTTAATCCGCCGCCAAAACCAACAAGTATAATTAAATCACCGTCTTGAATACGTCCGTTTTGCAATTCCTCTACCATTGCAATCGGAATTGAAGAAGCTGATGTATTACCGAACTTCTCAATCGTCATACTCATTTTTTCTTGTGGTAAATTTAACCTCTCTCTTGCAGATTCCATAATACGAATGTTTGCTTGATGCGGTACTAAGAAATCCACATCTTCTTTCGTAAGACCAGCTTTATCTAAAACGCGAAGACAAGAATCACCAAGTTGACGAACGGCAAATTTAAACACTTCTCTGCCATTCATCATAACATACTCGTCTTGATAAAGGTGCTTGCCGCCACTTCCGTCTGCTCCTAATTCAAAAGATAGAACGCCTTTACCTTCTGAAACAGCTCCCATTACGACAGCACCGGCTCCGTCTCCAAATAGTACTGCTGTATTTCGATCGTTCCAGTCTACAATTTTAGATAGTTTATCACTACCAACTACTAATACATTTTTATACGTTCCTGTTTGAATAAATTGCTGCGCTGTAATCATTCCGTACATAAAACCAGCACATGCTGCACTTAAATCCATTGCGGCTGCATGTTTCGCTCCTATTGCTTCTTGAATTACACAAGCAACTGCTGGAAAAGCACGATCTGGTGTTACTGTTGCTACTAAAATAAGATCGATATCCTCTCCGCTAATTCCTGCATCTTCAAGTGCTTTTTTAGAAGCCTCTACGGCCATATATGAAGTATCTATTGTATCATCGGCAATGCGTCTTTCTGCAATTCCCGTTCTCGTACGAATCCATTCATCGGATGTTTCCATTATTTTCTCTAAATCGTGATTTGTGACTACTTTTTCTGGCACATATCTTCCGATCCCTAAAATGCCCACGTTCACATCGCAGCCCTCCGTTTTATATCAATTATTATGACTTGGTACTAATTTTAAAACATAAATGTATTTTTGTCTAGAATATATTTCGCATAAAACAGAAAGCTAACGCATTATTCACGTTATTTTTCATTAAAAGAAACAGAAACATACCTCTCAAATATAAAAAGACTCAAACCGCTTCTATTTACAGTTCGATCCTCTCTTTCATCTAAAAAGATGCTTTTTTATTCTTTATCTGCTT
>NZ_QOSA01000048.1:0-28304 GCF_008368795.1 Bacillus sp. BF2-3 | reverse complement strand
TCCTTAAGTTGATGGATGTGGGGTAGCACCACATACCCGTCAACCTAAGAATTCCGAAATACCCCAAAATAAAAAAGCGTAGAAATAAAACCCTTCTACACTTTTTTATTACTTAACTAAATATAATTTCTCTTATTGAAATTTCTAATTACCTTATTCAAAATTACAAAAGAAACAATACCTTAATTTTATTATGGATAATAATTTAACTGTATAGTTTATATACTATTAATTCTTTATGATGGAATCATTTTCTTATTTTAGATTTTCTTGTTTTGGTACAATTTTAATAGATTTCTTACTAATCCGTATAAGCATACCAAAAGAGAGAAAGATAAAAAATCCGCCAAAAAGAGCAAATACAACTGTAGGATTGAAATGTGCTAATAATACCCCCGAAACAATAGGTCCTACAGCCATTCCCATATATCTAATAAAGTTAAACATTCCCATTGCACTTCCTCTATTATGTTCAAATTCATTTGCAATCATAGTAGCAAATAAAGGAGTAAGGATACCAATTGATATTCCGTGAAGAATTAAAGCAACTGTTACGCCAATTAAAGTTTTCGAGTGTGTCACAGCAAATAGTATAACGCTCAAAGCTAATACTACATTTCCAGCTATAAAAAGCTTTTTTTGTGAAATTTTTGATTGAATTGTTTTAAAAGTCATGCTGCCAATTATTAAACTAATAGCCATTGGTAAGTAAAGTAAACCCACTACCTGTAAACTTAATTGATAATGATCAGTTAATAAAATTGGTAAGTAAACAAGGAAGGAGAAATAAAGAAAAAATGCAAAGAAACTTAATATTAATATGGAACTGCCCACTTTGCTTTTAAATATAGAAGCATAGTGAGATATAAGTGTTTTCCCACTCAATTCTTTTTTACTTCCTACACGATCATTAGGGAAATATATCCAATTAGTTATAAATAGAATTACAGATACTGCTACAAGTAGCCAGAAAACACCTGGGTAATTATATTTTTCCCCAATAAAACCTCCTAGCACTGGTGCAACAGCAGGTGCAATGGATAACATGGTTTGATATGTACCCATTGCACTTCCTCGTTGTTCTCCTTGAAATACAGTACCAATTGTAGTTGCGGCAATAAGTGGTATTGCAGCTGTCCCTACAGCCTGTAAAATTCTACATATTAAAAATACTGTAAAGTTACTTGTAATTGCACAACCAATACTCGCTATAATTGTTAAAATAATACTCGGAATAAGAATAGTCCTAGCACCTTTAAAATCAATTATAGAACCAAAAACAATTTGCATAATTGCCGTAATAAAAATAAATATGGAAACGGAAAAGTTAACCATCGTTATAGATACTTGGAATGAATCCCGAATTATGGGGATTATTGGAGAATATATATTTTGATTTAAAGAAGCGAAAAAAGCACTAATACACAACAAATATAAAAGAAAAGAAGCACTTGATTTAACACGGTTCATGCTATCCCTCCTAAAAGATTATTAATAATTAGCTAATTTATTTAAGTTATAATAAATTTATTTCCCCAACATTTTATCGTTTATATTTTGTAAAAACTTCAATATTGCGTTTTGTTCAATTTCAGAAAATGAATCAACGAACTGATAAAATTCATTTTCTTTCTGGTCATGAATTTTCTGATGTAATTCACAAAGTGATTGTCCTGCCGGAGTAAGTTGATAATATACCTCCTTTTTGTTATCAGCTGACTGAAAACGAGTGATTAAATTTTCTTTTATTAATTTGGTGTTAATTTTTGTGATATTCGCTTTAGATAAATTCATTTTCCTTGCAATTGTAATATTATTTATTGGTTGATTCTCACCAATACAGGCAATTACGTGTATACTTGTCATATTTGTCGGTACATGTTCTATTTCTTCCATTTTTGCTTGCTTAAAAAAAGTCTCAATATCCTTATCTGCCTTTTGTTCATTGAGATGTAACAAATGTAGATAATTATCGTAAATTTTCTGTTTTATGCCCTTATTCATTTAAATGTTTCTACCCTTCTTTGTCTATTTTATTTTTTGTTTACCGGTAAACTATTTTGATTTTATATCCTCGTTTAGCAATTGTCAATTGCTAAATTGGAATTTAACTAATTATGTAAGAACCTTTAATGTATCTATTTTTCATAATTTACCCTAATAAAGTCGTATTATATTAAATTATATTAAAGAGTTAGTTTCAATGCATAAAAGTCCTTTTTTAAATTGTTGACCTGATTATTGTTTACTGGTAAACTTTATATTGTTAACCGGTAAACAATAATTCTAGATAGGGGAAATTATTATGACAAATTTTGTCCATGAACAAACCTTAAAAGCTATTGAAGACTTTGTCATAACAAGAGAAAAGAAAAAATATGCATCTCAAGAGATGATAAAAGAATTAGTTAGTGAATATGAAAATATAAATAAAAATTGGACTCTCACGCAACTACATATTGTTTCGGTTATTCATGAGAGCAAACAACAAATGAATAACACTCTACTATCTACGGAACTTAATATTTCTAAAGCAACCATCTCTAAAGCTATTCGCGTTCTTATTGATAATAAAATTTTATTGACGCATCAAAATACAGATAATAAGAAGGAAATCTTTTATACTTTAACTGATAAGGGAATACAGTTAGCCATTGTTCATAAAAAATTACACAAAATTGCACATGAGCGTTACAGTGCGTTATTCCAACAATTTAATGATTCCGAGTTACAAGTTGTAACAAAATTTTTAGAAGCATGGAAACAATGTATTTAATTTTTTGTTATATTAGCTTAGAAGGTATATATGTTGACCTTCTCATAAAAATAGAAAAACTAAGGGGTTTTAGCCCCTTAGTAAAAATTGAATTATATTAATAACTAAAATAGCCATGTTTTTTTAAACTAACTTATCAAAAAGAATAGGCATGGAAATAGGTCCACGTGTATAAAGTCCTTTTTCAACATATTTAAAATCTTCTTCTAATTTAATATTTTTCATATTATCTAAGACTACATTTACAACTATTTCAATTTCTGATTTCGCAAACGCTGCCCCTACGCAATTATGAATACCTGATCCGAATGCAAGGTGTCTTGCAGCACCACTAAATGCCTTTTTAATATCAAGATCCGGACGATAAATGTTGAATTCATCAGGTCTTTCAAATGCATTAGGGTCACGGTTCGCTGCACCAATCATACAAAATACCGTAGTTCCTTTGGATAGTTGGATACCACTTATTTCCGTATCTTTTGACAATTGACGTGGGATCAATTGCACTGGTGGATTGTAACGTAAAGTTTCTGCAATAGCTAATGGTACTAATGAACGATCACTTAATACATCTTGCAGTTGTTTCGGTTGGTTAATTAAATTATAAATTAATAAAGCAAGAGTCTTATCACCAGGTTCTGTTGCAGCTAATAATATATTTAAAATCAATGCTAGAATATCAGTATCAGTCATAGCTATTCCTTCATATTTAGCACTGCATAATTTAGAAATTAAATCTTCCTGTGGGTTTAATCGTCGCTCTTTAATAATTGGTTCTAAATAATTAGCCAACTGTTCACTGCACCAAAGAGAATGTTTTTTTGCCTCTGGTGGTTGATTTATACTGGTAATAAACTCAGCTACACCACTATGCCATTCTCCTATCTTCTTATGATCTTTCTTATCTAATCCAATCATATCCATTGTTACATAAACAGCAAATGTTCTGCCAAAATCATTAATTAAATCTATCTTTCCATTTGGAAGGTGTGGAGATAGTAAATCTTCTGCATTCTTTTTAATTAAAGGCATTAATTTTTGTAAAGCATCTCCCATAAAACTTCTTAAAACAATTTTTCTTTTCGCTACATGCTCTTTTCCACGCATTTGTGCTAATACTGGTCCACGCATTACTGGTTCAGCACGTTCAGCTAATGATTTTGTTGTAAATGTTTCAGTATCATTCAATATATTACGGACATCTTGATATCTACTAATAAAATAACTATCAATCTCAGGTTCATAATGTACTGGGTCATTCTGACGTAGGTATGAAAAATACTTATATGGATCTTCTTGAAATTCCTCTGTTAATATATTAACCGTTTGCATAGTATTTGACATATTACTTCCCCCTTGTAATGGATACTTACTATTTGCTAAGATATATCTTCCGATTCTTGAACCATTAAATATCCTTGATTTGGTTTCATCTTGATAGAAAAATCATTTCGAACTATCTGTTCACCAAGCTCCCATGGTTTATGATAAATAAGTACAGCTTCTTGAGCTCCTAAAATTTCAGCTCCGCCAATGAAAAATGGGAGTTCTGCAATTACATATTCTACTGCAATATTTAGCATGTCATTTGATATTTGATCAATATCTATATTAGTACCCCTTGCCCTACCTAAAATAGCTGCATGTGACATTTCTAAGCAAGCATTTCGAAAATCAGTTTCGCTTAAAAAAATATGTTCTGCTTCTGCCCTCATGCAGCTATATGCATTGTTGTCATTAAAATCAGAAAAAGTATGGATAGCATTTACATTACCACCATGCTCTTTAAGTGCCTTTTCAGCTGATCTTCTATTTCGAGATACTTCTTTCCTAACTTTTCTTTCCGCTTTACCTTTTGGAGTTCCTAGAGCCTCAAGTAAATTTGCAGCTTCTTTTCCAGCTAATAAAACACTAACATCCTCAAAAGTATGTAATGCCCATTCAATGAGTCTATTAATATATTCATCAGAAAATCTACTATTAAACGGACTAATACCTATTATTGCATGCTTACTACGTTTTAATATTTCAGCACAATTAGTAGATAAGGGTTGAGAACTAAACTTTCGTACATTTCTTACCGCTATAGCATTCGTCATACAATCATCCCTTTAAATAATTTTATCAATATAAACTGTTTTATTGATTTTAAGTAACCAATAATATTTCAAACTACATAAAAAAAGAGATAGAATATCTTGATGTTAGAAATGGTGTATAAAAATAATACTAACAAAAAACCCTACATAATGTTCACCGGTGAACAAAACCAATTCTATATCGCTACTATTGTTTTGTCAATATGTATTATTCAGAAAAAATAAATAAAACAAAAAATTAAAATTCTGTTCACAATTGTTTACACAATAGAAATTTATTTCACAACTTACAGTTAGTCATAATAAAGAAATACAGGTCCTTAATTAAGGATCTGTATTTCTTTATTATATATTTTATTTCTCGTTTTTTTGCTCTTCAATAATAAATTTAGAAAGCAATTCTGTTAATGCATTCACCTTTTCTTTCATTTTGTTAGATTGATTTGAAATTTCTTGAATTGAAACTGCTTGTAATTGAATTGATTGTACTGTTTGAATTGTTTCTCTTTCTATTTGTGTTGAAGTATCAGATACTAGTGAAAGAGACGCATTTACTTCTTCTGTACCGGCAGACATCTCCTCTGTTGCTGCAGAGACTTCTTGAATTTGACTTGTGATTTTGTCAATATCTCTCATAATAGATGAGAATGTTTGATCTACTTGGTGGGCTGCTTCCTTTCCTTTTGCTGCCTTTTGTTCTCCTTTTTGCATGACATGAACTGTGTCTTGAGTATCTTGTTGAATAGATTTGACTAAATGATTAATTTCATTCGCGGATTCTTTAGACTTTTCAGCCAAATCCCTCACTTCTGCTGCAACCACTGCAAACCCTTTCCCATTCTCTCCAGCACGTGCTGCTTCAATAGCAGCATTTAAGGCAAGAAGGTTAGTTTGCTCGGCAATATTAGTAATTGCATCCAATGCTGTATCAATCTGTTGTGTACGTGTAACAAGTCTATCTATTACTTTTGATGTTTCCTCCACGACATCATGAACACTGTTCATTTGAAGAATTGAGTGCTTTATCACATCACTACCAATGTGTATTTGTTCTGTAGTAGTTACTGCTACCTCAGCAACTACAGCTGAAGACTCAGCTACTGTTTGCACACCAATTGTTATTTCATCCATTGAAGATGAACTCTCTTGAATACTAGTTACCTGTCCTGCTATTTTTTCTTTTACTTCAGAAATTGTCTGAACAACCTCATTCGAAATATTAGATGCTCGCTTTGTATCTTGTAAAACACCATCTGTAGAAGAAATAACTTCTTGTGTTGTCGATTTAACACTTGCAATTAATTGTTGTAGATTATCTAACATACTATTAAAAGACTGTACAATATTTCCTATCTCATTATTTGCTTTATAAGAAGTACGTATTGTTAAATTACCTGCAGCTACTTTCTTCATATCATTTTGCAATAATAATAGTGGTTGTCGTATGATTAACTTAATAAGATATCCGATGAATATTACTACGATAATCGCTAAAATTGAAAGGACTACAAACATTATCATTGTATTTTGAGCACTGTTATTATTAACTTGTTGTAACTGCTCTGCATTATTACTGTTATATACGATTAGTTCACGAATGGACTGAATTGTTTTTTGCATATTAGGTTCGATTTCTTTTAGATAATAAGTGTAGGCTTCTTCATTATTAGCTTTCCCTAATTCTTGTGCCTTTTTCATCTTTTTTCTTAATTCATGAAACTCTTCCTGAAATTTGCTAAATAGCTCTTTTTCTTTATTAGAAATAACTTTAGTTTCGAACAGCTTTAATAACTGATCATTTTCTTTACGAATTCCATCCATTTCTTTTATCAAATCGTTCATTCTTTTTTCATCTTTGGATACCATTATTTCCATAAAATTCATATTAACATGATAAAAGTTAGATTCTATCGTTCCTATCCAATCAACTGATTTTAAATTATCTTCATACATATTAGAAGAAGCACTCTTTCCTCTTTCTAATCCCCAAAATCCTATTAGGGATAATACTATACAGGCAATACTTGATATGCCTATTAGTATGTTTAGTTTTGTACCAACCTTACTGTTTCTCAATAATTTCAACTAAAAACTCTCCATTCTTATATATAGTTCAGTTGATATATTGTATAATAATAATCTGGAATATACGATATTTATTTTTAAAATATGTAAATATAAATAATTTAAAAAAGTAATAAAAATAAAATTTTCCAGTAAAATATTTCGCCATTTGACCTTCAAGGGGTACCCCCCCTATGCCCATCAACTTAAGAAAACAGATCCACCCCAAAAAGAAAAAAATGAGCTTTATTATTACAAGTCAGCACAAAATTTCGTTTTTGGGGTAGTTGTCTTCTCTTAGCTTGATGGCGATGGGGTGGTACCCCTTTTTACTTCTCCCCAAGATCTCACTCCTTTTTCTTCAGAATAATATACTAGAAGAAAAGCATTTTCACGAAGGTACTTTTGTGCGAAAAATTCTAATTCCTTTTCTTTACCTTCCTTCTCAGAGTCTACTAATTTTAAAAAATGTTATGTTAGAAGTAAATAATTTAAATAAATCTTACGAAAATTTCTCATTAAAAGATGTTACTTTTACAATTAATAACGACTGTATAACAGGATTTATCGGTACCAATGGTTCTGGTAAAACTACTATAATCAAAGTAATCCTCGGTCTAATTTTAAAATATTCCAGAAAAATTTATTTTTCAGAAAAATATCATTGCTCCTTCCTATACTGATTGGGATGAACCCGTTTTTCAAGATTACATAAAACAGTTTACTTTAAATCTAAAACAGAAAATTTCTACCTTATCCAAAGGGATCGAATGAAATTTGAAAGTTCACTAGATTGGAACATTTATTTGAATGTAAATATGCTAAAATAGTAAATGTACTGTTAATCTTTCAGCGAATGTATAATGGCTTTTGTTACGATTTAATGTATAGTTGTAAAATAAAAAACCACTACTTAAGGGAGTGGTTTTTTATTTTACAGTTAATACTTAGTAAACGCCAAATTTCAAAATAATTAAAATGAAACTTACTAAAAGAATAAAGCTATATTTACTTGCTAATTTTATATAAATTAAAATGATTATCTACTATTAAGTTGGTCCTTATACTCTTTTAATGCTTCTTTCCAATGTCTTAATGGTTTTAATCCATTCAGGATAATGCAATCTTTGCTTAACACTGAATATTTAGGTCTGTTGGCTGTTTGCGGGAATTCCTCCGTCGTTAAAGGAATTATATTAATATCTGTATTGAAGTCTTTAAAAAATTCAACTGCAAACTCATACCACGAACATACTCCTTCATTTGTCACATGATATAATCCAAATTGATCTGTCTCTATTAACTCCTCAATAAAGTTTGCTAAATCTATTGCATAGGTAGGTGAGCCAAATTGGTCTGATACTACACGTACTTCATCATATAGACTTGCTATTTTTCCTATCTTAGCAATAAAGTGACCATCGCCCTTTCCAAATATCCAGGACGTTCTAATAATAAAATGATTCTTCGTGTATTTTTTTACTAAATGTTCTCCAGCCAATTTTGTTTCTCCATATATATTTAATGGATTAGGACGCTCTTCAAGATTGTATGGTGTATGCTTTTCGCCATCAAATACATAATCCGTACTAATATATACAAATTTACACTTTATTCTCCCTGCAGCCTGAGCAATATATTTGGTACCTAATACATTTACTTCATATGCCAAACCTTTATCTCTCTCTGCCCTATCTACATTTGTAAATGCTGCACAGTGTACAATTACATCTGGCTTTACTCTGTCAATATAAGAGCAAACCCTTATTTTGTTTGTAATATCTAATGTGGTTCGATTCACACAATATAGTTCATGACGTGTTCTGCTGAGTACTTGTATTAAAGTTTGTCCTAGTTGCCCATCTACTCCCGTTATCAGTATCTTCATTTTAAAATTCCTCATTTTATTTATGTAATTTTTAGCTAATAAAGTTCACTCCCACCACGTACGGTTATCTATATACCACTTAATTGTTTGAGTGAGTCCATCATCAAATAGATAGTGTGGTGTCCAACCTAATTCTTCTTTCAACTTAGTAGCATCCATAGCATAACGTCGATCATGTCCTAAGCGATCTGTGATAAATGTAATTTGCGATTGACTTTTATTGAGGAATTTGAGTATTTTTTGTACTATATCCAGATTTGTGTATTCATTATCTCCTCCGATATTATATATGTGCCCGTCTGTTCCACCATGAAGAACTAAATCAATAGCTACACAGTGATCCTCTACATGAAGCCAATCTCTTATATGTAATCCATCACCGTATAGAGGAATATCTTTATTATTTAAAGCATGAGTTATTGTTAATGGTATTAATTTTTCCGTGAACTGATAGGAACCATAATTATTGGAACAACGAGTTATATTCATAGGTAAACCAAATGTCTCATGATACGCTCGTACCATTAAGTCTGCACTAGCTTTACTTGCACTATAAGGACTATTAGGAGCTATTATTGTATGCTCTGTAAAAGCACCCGTTTGAGATAATGTTCCATATACTTCATCTGTAGAAATTTGTACAAACTTTTTCACTTTTGTTTTATACGCTGAGTGTAATAAGGCTTGTGTACCTAATATGTTAGTTTGGACAAAGATATGGGGAGTTTTAATACTTCTATCAACGTGAGATTCTGCTGCGAAATTTAATACATAATCAAATTTCTCTTTTTTAAATAGCTTATCTACGAATATTTCATTTGAAATATCCCCTTTGATGAATTTATAATTTTGATTTAGTGATATTTCCTTTAAATTAGATAAATTCCCTGCATATGTTAATAAATCTACATTTACAATTCGGTATTGAGGATATTTCTTTAACATATACCGAATAAAATTACTACCAATAAATCCTGCCCCACCCGTTATTAATAATTTCAATTAAAATCATCTCCATAAACAAAGTTGATATTAGTATCTTTTAAACTGGGTAGTTTTCTATCTTTTTCTGATAAAATCGGTTGATTAGTTGGCCAAAAAATCCCTATCGTTTCATCATTCCATAGAATTCCGCCTTCATGGTTAGGTGAATAATACTCATCTACTTTATACTGGACAATAGTATTAGGTTCTGTAGTACAAAAACCATGTGCAAACCCTTTAGGAACGGTAAGTAGACGGTTATTATACTCACTTAAAATTGTTCCGAACCATTGCCCATACGTTGGAGAGCCCTTTCGGATATCTACCACTACATCGTAAATAGAACCAGAAATGCAGCTCACTACCTTCATTTGGGCTTTAGGATTCAACTGATAATGCAGCCCACGTATCGTGCCTGTGTGAACAGATAATGATTGATTATCTTGTACAAAGTCTCCCTGTAAATCTAAAAGTTCAAATTTTTTCTTGTTACATGTTTCTATGAAGTAACCACGTTTGTCACTGCATTTATCAAGCTCTATAATAAAAACACCATCTAATGCTGTATGAATTTTACGCATTCTTCTCTCTCCATTCATTTAAATGCTATTGATGGACAACCCTTAATAAATATCGGCTGTATTGATTTTCCTTTACCGAATTTGCCATTTTTAATAGTTGCTGCTTGGTTATATATTTCTTTTTAAATGCAATTTCTTCTAAACAAGCTACTTTTAAACTCTGTCTTTTCTCAATTGTCTCTATAAATTGTGCTGCTTCTAATAATGATTCGTGTGTACCTGTATCCAGCCATGCATAGCCTCTTCCCAATAATTCAACTTCTAATTCTCCCATTTCAAGATATTCTTTGTTTATATCTGTTATCTCTAATTCCCCACGATTAGATGGTTTAATATTTTTTGCTATTTCTATCACACGTTTATCATAAAAATACAGGCCAGTTACTGCATAGTTTGATTTTGGTTCCTTTGGCTTTTCCATGATATCAATCACATGCTTTTTAGAATCAAACTCCACTACCCCAAAGCGCTCTGGATCATTGACATAATAACCAAAAACTGTAGCTCCCCTAGTCTTCTTAACAGCCTTTTCTAGTAATTCTGTTAGTCCATGACCATAAAAGATATTGTCGCCAAGAATTAAAGCTACATTATCATTTCCAATAAATTCCTCAGCTATAATAAATGCTTGTGCTATACCTTCTGGATAAGGCTGAACAGTATATGAAAGGGTAATTCCATATTTTGAACCATCACCCAACATTTGCTCAAATTTATTAATATCTTGTGGCGTTGAAATAATTAGTATCTCTCTTATACCCGCCAACATTAGTACTGATAAAGGATAATAAATCATGGGTTTATCATAGATAGGTAATAATTGCTTCGATACAATTTGGGTAAGAGGGTACAATCTAGTACCGTTCCCACCTGCAAGAATAATACCTTTCATGGCATTGTGCTCCTTCATAGTTTTTCTGATATGCTCAATTAAGAGCTTAAGCTTTAAAAACTATATAGCTTATTATGCAGGAGACCGATACATACTTAATAAAAGTGGTCTCCTACATAAATAATTAATTTAAATGTTTTCCTATTACAACAGAATTATAATTACCACCATAAGAATATGTACTAATTAAGGCATTGCTCACCGGAGCCTTGCGAGGATTTTCTGTGACGAGATCTATTCTTCCTCTATGACTCTTTACATTTTGCGTAGCTGGTATTTCACCATCAAATGCACATATTACACTAATGAGCGAAAGAAGGCCTGCAGTTGCATGAGTTTCCCCAAAGATAGATTTTGTGGCACTAACAGGAGCTCCCTTTCCGAATATACGTTCTATAACTCTCTCTTCAATACGGTCAAAATATGTATGACCATTGGCGGCTGCACAAATATATTCTATCTCTCCTGGAGAAATCATCGCCTCTTTCATTGCTAAACGCATAGATTCCTCCCATGCCTTTCCTAGATGATTTAAGTCCCCTATTTTACTATCATCAGATGTTAACCCAAAACCTTTAATTTCAGCTAAAATATTACCATTTCTTTTTAACGCTGCCTCCTCACTTTCTACAATAAAGGCAACGCTCCCTTCACCAAGTATGGTACCGCTATTATTACAATCAAAAGGACTTATATTCTCAGTTGTTAAGTATCTTTTTATTTTTGAGTGTCCCTCTATTATTGGATTATTTACTTCATCTGCCGTTACCACAATGAATGTGTCATAATCACTAGATTGAATCATGGCATAGGCATAGTATAGTGCACTAATACCAGAAACCCCGCCACATGAAATAGTTGAAGTAGGCCCTTTTATTTTAAAGTTTAATGAAATATGTCCAGCTGCTGCGTTCATAACTGTGTTTGGAAATAATTTAGCATTGGCGGCCTTAACACCCTCTTGGATTATATTTCGGTTAAATGATTCTACCGTTCCAACTGGTCCTGTACCAGTTGCAAAAATAATTCCTATCTTGTCCCTATTATTTTTATCTATCTTTAAGTTCCCGTTTTCTATAGCCATCTTCACTGACAATACTGCATGTTTGCTAATTGAATCCATCTTCCTTAATAAATTAGGATGTATTAGCCTTCGATAGTTTTGTTCTGGTATTTTCCCGGCTTGTATGCACTTAGGATTGTCGTTCCACTGTTTAATCTTTGAGGTACCACTCTTTCCCTTAAACATACAATCTTTAATTTCTTGAAGGTTTGAAGAATTCCCAGCAAGTCCCCCTACACCAGTAATTACGACTTTTTTTTCTTTAATTAGCTTTTCCTTTGCCGCTGATAACTCAAGGTTCTCATTGTACTTACAGAATAAGATACTTGCATTGTTTCCACCGAAAGCAAATGAATTTGATAGTACATAACTCAAATCACTTACCCTACCTATGTTAGGTACAAAATCTAGATTAAACTTTTGACTTTCAACTTCAAAGTTTATAGTTGGAGGTAAATATCCATGTTGAATAGCAAGAATACTTGTTACTGCTTCCGCCGCCCCTGCGGCTCCTAACATATGTCCTATCATTGATTTAGTTGAAGAAACTGGTGTCTTATTTTCAGTAATTAATGTACGAATTGCTTTTGGCTCTGATACATCATTTGCTGGTGTACCTGTACCATGTCCATTGATATAGCTTACTTCCTTAGCATCTATATAGGCTTTCTTTAAAGCACCTCGCATGGATCTCAAAGCACCTTCCCCGCCCGGATCTGGTGCCGTCTGATGATATGCATCTGAAGATAAATCGTAATCCACTACTTCAGCTAGGATATTTGCACCTCTTTCAACCGCATGATCTAAGGATTCCAAAACAAGAATAGCTGCACCTTCTCCGATTACCACGCCATTACTCTTGCTATAGGGCGAAGGTGGCGTTGGTGCTAGTGCTTGTAAACTATTAAAACCACTCATTGACAATTTAGATAAGGGATCTACACCACCGGTTATCATGATATCTGCTTTGTTATTTCGAATTGTATCCAGCGCAAATCCAATTGAATTTGTACCAGCGGCACATGCATTCGAAATAATCATTTTTGGCCCTTTTATTTTTAAGTCTCGAGTAATATTGTCACAGGGAGTATGGATTGGATACTTAAAAAGTAACGTTTCATCTGCTTTTTCAATTCCATCTTTAATCCACTGATTATGAAATTCTTCCCCGCTCAACATGCCTCCTAAAGATGTGCCTAATGATATTCCAATTCGGTATGGATTAAAGTTTTCTATTTTTAATTTTGCGTTTTTTACCGCTTCTCTTGCCGCCATGACACCTAATTTTCCACAGCGATCCATATCCTTTATTTCATCCTTAAAGAAGTAATCATCTACCTGAAGGTTTTCAATCTCTCCACCATAATCTGTTACCATTTCAGCCATATCGATATTTTGGATTACTTTAATACCAGATTTCCCAGATTTGATATTATCCCAAAATTCTTTTACACTATTTCCGTTTGAACAAATAATTCCCATGCCAGTTACGACGATTCGTTGATTATTCATGTTCATATGCCATCACCTTTACAGTATTTTGATTGACCATGATTTAGGTAGAATATATGGTGAGGACTGAGTATGTGCCTCATATAAAGCATTTTCTTTATTTTTTACATAAAATCCAATTCCTGAAACAGCAAATGGTTCCTCTAATAAAGCAATCCCGAGTCTCATGTTTAATACAGGACTTTCTTTAAGTACAATAACTTTACCAATTAATTGTTCTTCTATAAAAATCTCATCATTAACTGTAATTTGACTCTCTATTCCTGTCGTGAATCCCACAATTCTTTTATTAACTCCAGCTTCCGATTGCTGTTCTAAGGATTCTCTTCCATAAAATTCATCTTTATAAAAATCAATAAACCATTCTAAACTAGCTTCGAAAATATTTAGTTCTTCTAAATGTTTAAATTCAAAATATGGATGTCGAATTTCTAACATTAACGTCTCTAATGTTTCCCAATCCACTTTTTTCAAGTTAATATCGTCATCTTTAAAAGAATTTATGGTTTCAACCACTATTGGTTCCAAGTATTTTTCAAACAATAATTGATAACCATACTCTGCTGTTACACCTGTTCTTGCCAATAGAATTTCCTTTCCAAATAATTGATTTAACACAAATGATTGAAATGGTAGTGATGATATTTCGAAATCTAAAAATTGTTGAGCTAATTTCCATGCATAAGGGCCTTCAAATCCAAGGAGAGAATGTGTTTGACTTATATCTATAATCTCAATGCCATTCGTCTTTTGATCTTCTAACCAAGCTAGTACAGTGTCCTTTTTATGCGGTGTAGTAATAACTGTAATAGAATCCTCATTTTTAAATAGATTAATTAAATCGATTACAGTCCCATCTTCTTGTAACAATAAGGTAAAGAGTGTAGTTTCTTCTTCCATAAACATAATATCTTTCGTAACTAAACGATCTAGGAACTCTACATGGTCCTCCCCTTTTACAACAATTCTTCCTGTTGTTGATAAATCTATTACACCAATTCCGTTACGTACTGCATCATATGCTTCATTAGTTTCTTCATGTACATTAATTTGATTACTCATGATTAAGCGCCCCCAATTCTCTCTTTATCACATCTTTTATTGTCGGTAGATTACATGCATTATTTATATACAGTTGTTGCATTTTCTTTAATTTATCAATCTCCGTTTTGCTATACAGCATATTAAATATTGTTTGACTAGTTTCTTTTAAATCAAATATTTCACAAGCATGCACACATTTAAAATAATCATTTTGCTCCATCAATGGTGCTAATTCTTTATGCCATCCATTTGGAAATACAAGAAATGGATAAAGTCCATTAGGTATTATATAATTCCATTTTTCTATAATGCTTCTTAAGGTAGGATTATGGCTATCTCTTTGAGTCTTTAATTCTTCATATTCCATATGGTTTACCAGACTAATTACAGGTATTTTTCCAAATACCGCTTTTCCCATTGAGCAGGATGTAATATTATCGGTGATAAATAAATCACATGATAATATTAGTTGCTCATATTCTTCCAAATGAAGAAATGGTAGTGAAACAAATTCTATTTTTCCTCCATTTTTCATAGAAATAAATTTGGTCTCATCTGAAACCCCAATTAATTTAATACATGTATCGCTTGGAAAGTCCTGAAGATATAGGCTTAATAGTTCCTGTAATATATATTCATAACTAAACCTTGCATCATTGTACTGTTTCTTCTCCATGAGCCTCATTTTTACTAGTAGGTTGGCCCATGATGATTTCGCAATCATAATTAATTTATCTTGTTCTCTACAACCTAGTTGTGCTCTTATTTTCATTCTTATTTCTTCATCTATTTGTAAAGCCTCTTTATATAATTTGACAGAAATAATATTCTCACTATCTTGTTTATAACTATTCACTGGACATGTTCTAATTAGCTTAAATTGAGAAGGGATTTTAGGTAGTTCTATCAATGACCTTTTTTTTAAGCTATTGTAATTCGCATTTTTAAAAAGTTTATTTTCTAATAATCGATCCTCACTACCCCAAGCTAAAGAATCAATAGAGAAACAAGGTATGTGGAGGTTTAATAGATAATCAAGATCAATAATTGGAGACTCTAAAAACAAATTATGGTAATCAGCTAGAACAATAGCATCAGGCTGAAAAGAATCAATTATTTGTTTAATAACCTCTTTTTGTCTTAGCCCCTTTGTTAGTGATGTAACATTTGCTACAGATTTACTGGCATACCATAAGAATTTTTCACTTGTTAAAAAATATACTTCCCCATCCTCTTCAATTTGTTTCGCTAGACATAAGGCATTGTGCAACTCACCAATGCTAAAGTGACTAGGTGCAATAAACAATACTTTCATGTCATATTCCCCTCTAATAAAATTTGCGAAAAGTATTCACTATCAAGTAAAGTTTCTCCAACTGCAATATTAAAGCGAATATCTGCATCATAAAATTCGTTCTGATTATCATATATACCGATTTGTATACCTTTCTTTGGCCACTCGTATATAAAGCATTTTGTATTATGAGATAGTGCTAAAATAGATACGTATAACCCATTAGATAATTCGAGAATTACCTTCTTATCTAAGTAAATCTTTCTTTGTTTGTCATTTGGTATTAATGTATTTTGCTCTCCGTTCTGCCAATAATAAATCTTTTTAATTTTTGTTTTCCCTTTTTTCTCCCAGAATAAATGAAAGACACTAGCTTTTATCTTCTCTTTTTGTAGATTTTTCATTTGTACTTGTAAAATTGGTAAATCAAATATAGTTGTATATCCAACTTTCGATTCATTAGATTGACAGAAAATCTGATGAATGAATTCCCTGTATGTATTTTCTTTTACTACTACTGAATTGGCACTGTTCTTGAGATGTATGGAATTAATACTCAAATCTTCCCTACAATCTGGAGTACAAGATTGAACCGTTGGTATCATCAAACCAGGTAAAAAATTATAAGAATTTAATGCTGATTTACCTTTTAAAATCTCTTTATCTTTATACATAAATTCTGTTATTTTACTACTTTGGTTTACCTTAATCATTATGTCTAGTACGTTATTCTGAACTAAATATTCCTGCTTTTTTTCGTTATATGTTAATTCATTTCTTCCTTTAGAGAAAAGATATATAATTTTAGTTATCGTATTTCCATTCAAGTCATCTTGATACGTAAGTGTGGCATAATGCGCTTTTGACCATTTAACCTTTCCATTAAATTCAAAATCAAAATTGCTTATGGAATCAATGTCTTGTATAAACAAATGTTGTTCGTAAGGTATCTGAGGGAAAACCAATGTTAATTTCCCCTTTAATATGGAAGAAAATAAGTTTTTTAGGCTTCCGTGAATATAAAATTCCCCGTTTTCATTTATAATATGAAATTGGTCAGTCTCAATTGAGTACGGAATCTTATTAGATATAAATTTGGATGTATGACTAGTAATATCGTTATAGATTTCTTCTACTTCATCTTTGCTATCACGAGAACATAAAGTATAATAGTGCGTTTTTGTTATACATTTTTCTTTATCATTCCGTGTAAATATTACCGCCGGCATCCATCTTAATCCAAATAGGATACGCTCTATATTTCCTTTCCATATGAATCCAATATTAATATTTTGCGATTCAAACAATGTATAATTTCGCTCATACATGTCTGGATGACTAGGTAGATCGAATTGGTTTACAAATTCATAGTCATGTAGTGCATATGGATACTCACCATATACCATAGGTCTAGAAACTAACCCACTCTTTAATGGTACCGTCATCTTCGCATCATATAACATGCACCAAGGGTATATCTTTATATATTTTCCTTCTTGTGCAAAATCTTTTATTTGAACTATCTTATCTGACAAAAAACGAATGCTTCTCTTTAATCTTGTGACCTTATGAATGATCTCAAAACATGAATCAGATTTTATTGCCCATGACAGCTCATTTACTTTCGGTTCTTTTACTGCATTTAAAAATGGGTAATCTAAATCTGGCCATGCTTCTTTTACTAATAATTGCTGCTTTCTAAGGTCATATATATATAAACAACCAGTACTTTTACTTATTTGTACAGTTATATACACATTTTCTAGAACCAAGTATTCTTCTGTTTCATAAACATGATTTCTCCCAAGTGCATGAACTGGAATTAAGGCCTTTAATCCCCCAATACTTTTATTTTGATGACTAACAGCTGAAAATGTCATATTAGTGATACCAATTTTTTTGGGATTCAATAAAATAGGATGTTTCTTTATTTCACCCGGCTCTATAATACAAATTTGGTGTTTTTCTAGCGGTTTGAAATCTAGTATTTTAGGGTTTTCTTGTTGGATAAATAATTTGTAAATTAATCTATCTAAAGAATTATTTTTCACATTAACGATACATGCAGATTCTTTTCCATTAATTAACTTAGGATGATTAGCAACATTTACTTCTAACGGATTTGCTATGGTTACTCCAAAATGAACAGTTAGTTCTAGTTCTTTTGCTTTTAACTTTGTAACAAGTTCTCCCTCAATTTCCTTAGTAACTGTTATAACTTCTTCCCACTCGTACTTTTTATTTGGAAAAAAAGTTTTCTTTAAATCAATTAAGTAATCGTCGCCTATCTTCGATGTAATACTAGCTTTAATAGGATTTGAAAAATGATTTTCATATACATAACAGATATGAACCTTCTCTCCAACAATTAAATTGTTTCCTTCTAAAATATAACTAGTGAATCTTACTTGTTCTGTTTCTACCTCAGTAATTTTTTCACTTTTTATATCAACCCAACAATTTACATCTTTTGCTCCAAGATTAATGGCATACTTTACAACTTCAATTCCATTTCTTGTTATGGTGTTACTCTGAATAGAACGTAGGGATTTCAATCCCCTAACTGTTTTCCAACCTCTAGATAGCCATATATCTTGGTCACTTTTTGAAATAATTGGTTTAAATGCATCTAACAGATAATTAATAACATAAGGTAAATAGCTTCTTAAATTTAAGTAGCCATCATAGTCTATATACGACCTACTTGTTTGATATAACCCTACTCTTTTATAAAGTGCCATGGCTACTTTATCTTCCGGATTCACTTCTGTATCAATATACTTAATGTCTTGTTGAATAAGATTTTTAATTGCATAGGCAAATAATTTATCTGGTATATTTCCCGAACGAAATTCTGGATGGATTAAAAAGAATCCAGCCCAGGTTCCATCTGGAGTGGCTGCTCTTTGACCTGATAAACTAGAAAATAATAAGCTAGCTATAATTTCATTTTCATATTCAGCAATTAAATATAACTGTATCTTCCGCTCGCGAAATAATTGCTTGATGTCTTGCTTATTTAAGGGATACCCATGTTTAATGGGGCCATATTGATATTTATTATAAAATTGCGCTAACTTCTCACTGTCTGCCTCTGTACACTCACGAACTTGAACATCTATACCATGGATCATATTTCCTCAACTCTTTTAGAAACTTGAATACTACCAGTAGCAACTTTCTTTTTATCTACATAAGCCGTGATTTCCACTTGTGAGATTACCCCAAGTGATCTTCCAATTTGGACATGTAATTCTAGCTGGTCTCCTGGTACTACAGGTTTTAAAAATTTCATATTACGTACAGAAACTAAATAACCCACATATGAACTTGGATTGATTTTAGGTGAACATGCACCATGTGCATCTATTTTTGCTAGTTCTCCTGTAACATAAACAACAGCAGTCATTTGTGCCAAAGCTTCAATAATTAACACTCCAGGCATAATTGATTCATTTGGAAAGTGCCCTTCAAAAAAAGGTTCACTTACTGTTACATTTTTAATACCAATTCCACTCTTTCCTGGCTCAAGTTGAATAACTTTATCTAAGAAAAGGAATGGCCATTTATGCGGTAAGATATTTCGGATTTGATCTGCATTTAATATCGGTCTCACTGCACATCATCCTCCCTATTTTCTTCAATAAAATCGGCAATTTTATTAATAGAACCCAGTACTGCCATATTCTCGTCATATACTGCAACGCCAAATTCCTCTTCAATTGCCAGAAATAGCTCTAATGCATCCAAGGAGTCAACCCCTAAGCCTCGTCCGAATAATGGCTGATCATCAGTAATGAAATGCGGTTCGATTTCTAAATCTAATCTCTCAGTAATAATTTCTTTAATTCTAGTAGTTAATTGTTTTCTTTTTTCAGCAATAATTTTTGTTTCTACATACGTAAACATCTGTTTTCCCCTTTTCCTTGTTTAACTCAAGATTCGTCATTAAATCACCTATTGTTTAGCCATTAACTAATCCACCATCCACTGTAAAAACTTTCCCGGTTATATAACTCGCATAGTTAGAGGATAAAAATGTTGTTAAATGTGCTACCTCTTTAGGATCTCCAATTCTGCCAAGCGGCACCAGTTCTAACATCCTTTTTAAAGTCTGTTGATCCATTCCTTTTGTCATATCTGTTTGTATAAAACCAGGTGCAACGGCATTAACCCTAATCCCATATTCCCCACCTTCTAATGCTAAAGTCTTGGTTAAGGAAATAACCCCACCCTTTGAGGCAGAATAATTACATTGACCCCTTGCACCCGTTATTCCACTTGTCGACGTGATATTTACAATAGAACCTCTTTTCTGTCTCATCATTATTCTTAATGCTTGTCGGCAACAAAGAAATGTTCCTTTTAAATTTAAATCAACCACATGATCCCACTTTTCCTCGCTCATCATTGCTGCAAATCCATCATTTATAACTCCTGCATTATTTACTAAAATATCTATTCTTTTTTCCTTTGAGCGTATGTGTTGAAACAATTTATGAATAGAGTCTTCATTTGTAATATCAACATGCATAGGAAACGCTTTTCCACCTTTTTCCCCTATAGTATTTGCTATTTCATTTGCTAATTTTTGATTACTTTGAAACGTAAAGTAAACAGTTAAGCCCTGTTTGGCTAGGTCCATTGTTATTGATTTACCAATGCCTCGTGATCCTCCGATAACTAATGCCACTTCGTTTCCATTAAACATAGACCCGTTCCCCCTTAAATTCTTTCTCTATTGTAGTAAGGCTTCTTTTTAAATACATCGGTGTTTCTGTAGAGGATACAGATATGTTCTGCTTAAAGGAGCGACATAACTTGGTTAAAGTATTTCCGGGACCTACTTCTATAAAGTGTTTCGTACCATTATTCAATAAAGTGTAGATAGTGTCTTGCCACATAACTGGATCTACGCATTGTCTTTCTATATCGTGTAAAATATTGATTCTATCTGTAGTTGGTTTTCCTGAACAGTTTAAAACAATTGGTATTTGAGCATTTTTTAACGAAAATAAATTTAAATACTCCTTAAACTCAAGAACCATTTCTCCCATTAAACGTGAGTGAAATGCATGACTAGTTGAGAGTATTTTAGTTTTTATACCATTTTTTTGATCTAGTACCTTTTGAAATTTAAGAATGCTCTTACTTTCGCCAGAAAATACAACCTGTGTAGGGGAATTATAGGCAGCAATATCAATTTCATATTGTTTAGATTCCTCTACAACTTCAAATAATGTTTGATATGTGTTCGAAACAATTCCTAACATACACCCCTCTTGCTTTACATTACTCATCAGCTGACCACGCTTCCGTACAATGGACAATGCATCCGAAAATTGTAAAGATCCTGCTTCTACCAGTGCAGAGAATTGTCCTAAGCTATGACCCGCCACTTTAGATGGCCTTAAACCGTACAAATGTAAAATTCGTGATATCCCTGTGCTTACCGTAAGAATAGCTGGTTGTGTAACACTAGTTTTTATTAATTTTTCACTTGGCCCATATAAACATAGTTGCTTTAAATCAAATCCTAGCGTATCATTTGCTTCCTCAAATAATGGGACAAATATGTTTGGGTATTTATCTAAATACCCTTTACACATCCCTACGGATTGAGACCCTTGTCCTGGAAAAATAAATGTAATCATATGACACCCTCGCTATTTTCAAATTGAATCTTTTCTAAAATTTCTTCTGGTAATCTACTGATTAATTGATTATTCGACCGTGTTAAAACATGTTTTGAAAATCCTTCCGCTAACAAAACTCGGCATCTCTTGCGGAATAATTTATAAACAAATTCTATATAAACTTTACTTTCATTCTTAAGATAGGTTTCTACAATTAAGTCATCTTGAAATCGAGCTGATTTTTTATAGGTACATCCTATATCGATTATTGGAAAATATAATTTTTCCTGTTTTAAATATCGGTTTATTCCAGTCATATCCAGTATTTCAAACCTACCCAGCTCAAACCAGTGAAAATAATGAGAATGGTGAGCAATTCCCATGGGATCGCATTCCCCAAAACGAACATTCACCTCATTTTTTACTATGTACACTTATTTCACCTACTTTTCATAAGAACGTCGAAATTTTTGTATGGCGATTGTTAAAAATAAAATTCCCATGCCAATTAATGCAGCTGATGGAATAAGCACAGAGGAGAACTCCTTGTTATATACTAATAAATCGTTAAATCCTCCCATTGCCCAGGCTGTAATCGTAATATGTGCTATGTTTTGCATCCATTCCGGCTCTATATAGAGTGGCCACCAAGACCCACCTAAAGCAGACATAGTTAATACGATTAAAATAGAAATACCATTTGCTTGTGATCTTGTTTGACATATAGAAGCTAGTAAAATTGCCAGGCTTGAAGCTGCAAATGCAGTACATATCACTAGCAATATAATTCCTAATACACTTTTCCCTAGCCACATTCCAAATACAAAATGTCCTACGCTAAAAAGGACTGCACATTGAACAATAGCTGTTATAAAGCATGAGAGCATCTTTCCAAAAATGATTGATAATGTATTAATAGGTAAAGTAAGAATTTTTCTTAACGTTCCATTCTCTCTCTCTTCTACTAATGCACCTGCAGCCGCAGCAGTACCTAAAAGTACAAACATTACGGCATATCCTGGTACATTAGATTCAAATGGAGTAGGTTTATGTTCATTATCTGATGCTAATTCTCTAAACTCTACTTTCAAATTTACTTCCATTTGAGCAGAGGCTTGTTTTACAATCTCTTTAGTCATATCTCTTTGTATTTCTGACACAATTTGAGTTACAGCATTTGAAACAACACTTGGAATAATGCGATCAACTTCATCTTCTATGATGATGACTTTGGCCTCTTTCCCTGAATATACATTTTGTGTGAAATCCTTAGGGATGACGATTGCCGCTTTTTTAGTTTGAACTTCCTTTTTTACCTGTTCTTCTGTAAATGCTTTCTTTTTACCATTTAGTTCAAAAGTTTCTTCTATCTCAAGGGCAGGGATTTTTTTTAATTCCTCAATAACCCTTTTAGAAAGTTCTCCATTATCATTTACTACTATAGGAATCTTGAATTTTTCTGTCTTACTATCAAATACATTTGATAATGCAAAACTAGCAACTGCTATTACTATAATGGGTGTAATAAATAAATAGATTAGACCAGGAATATCCTTTAAAAGAATAAGCAGATCTTTCTTTGCTATATACCAAGCTTTCATGTTTACCAACCCCTTTCCATTTACGACCTTAAGTTTTTCCCTGTTAAATGTAAAAATACATTTTCTAAATTAGAATTTTTAACATTAAATAATTCGATTTTCAAATTATATTTTTGAATTAATTTCATAACTTCTCTTGTAACATTAAAGCTATCTACACATTGAATGATGACTTTTTTATCTACCAAAGTGCAGGACTTCACATCAACAATCATTTTTGTTTTATGTATAAATTCTTCTGGAATATTTGATATTACAATCTCTAAATAATTTTCCCCATACTTTGTTATTAAATTTTTTGGGGTGTCAATATCTAATATTTCACCCTTATCATAAATTGCTACACGATGGCATAACATCTCAGCTTCTTCCATATGATGAGTTGTATATATGACAGTGATTCCTAGTTCTTCTACGAGATGGCGAATACAATTAAAAATATGGTTTCTTGATTGCGGATCAATTCCCACTGTTGGTTCGTCTAAGAAAATAACTTTTGGCTTATTTAACAAACCGATCACTAAATTAATTCTTCTTTTCATACCACCTGAAAATGTATCAATTCTCTTATGTGCCCAATCCTCAAGCTGTGCGAATTGCAAAGCTTCTTTTATGCGGCTTTTTTTCCTATTTCCCTTTAATCCATATAAATCGGCATAAAAAGATAAATTATCATATGCAGTTAAAGTCGGGTATAGCGCTAAATCTTGAGGTACTACACTCACATTTTTTTTAATCTTATTCCGTTCAGTATACAAGTCGTAGTTACATACTGTACCATACCCTTCATCTGGCAGAGTAAGAGTAGATAAAATCGATATAAGTGTTGTCTTCCCAGCTCCATTCGGTCCTAGTAATCCTATAATTTCACCTTTACGGATATTTATGCTTAAATTCTTAATAACTGTATAATCTCCATATGATTTCTTAATGTATCGAATGGAAATCATAGTATTTATATCAGTCATAATGTTTCCCCCTTCTTCTTGCTGTTACAATTTATTAGAAGTGACTCTTCTTTATCTCCATTAAAGCTTCAAGATATTTATATCCATACTTTTCATCTGGTTCTAGGTATGTGCCTTCTGCCCACTCATTCCAAGCATTAATAAATAAAAAGTCAGTGTCCTTACTATGTTGTAAAAGATACTTCTTAAACTTATCGGGATTAGCCCCTTTCATAATTAAAGCGCTTTCTTTTTTTCTTGGAGAGTTATCCCAATCTACAAAAGCCCCTTTATATATGTTTTCACGTTCTTTAATTTGACGGTTTAATATTCTTTTCCATACAAAATCATAACTTAAGTGAAAATCTTTTTTTTCTTGGTGTAGTGAATTTGTATTACCAATTAGTTTTTTTAAAGTGTACATAGGTTCAAACTCTATAGCAGCATCAAAAGGAAAATCTGATTTATCTTCAAAAATTGTTAACATTTCTACAAAGTGTATCCCTAGAAGCCCTTCAGATTGAGCCCATTCATTCCATAGACTCAACATTTTATTTAGGTTTGGTATAGAAGCTGGTCGGTAAATTACAAATATCGGTTTATCTTTAATATTTAAATAGTTTTTGTTTTTAAAGAATGGCAAAAGATAATTAAAGTGTTCTTTCCAATCAGACTCATCCCCATATTCTTGTCGCATCAATACTTCTTGGTCTTTCCCATCCCAAGATCTTGTCCAAGATTCATTTGCCCAACATAAGCAATATGGGAAATCAATTTCCTTACATTGATTTCTCAGTTCTATTGGTTTTTCTAGTAATTTTTTCCCTTTGAACCAATAGTGATAATAGCAAAAACCATCTAAACCATACTGTTTTGCTAAATTTATTTGCCACTTATGTACATCTAAATCTAACAAATTGTAATAATAATCCCTTAATGGAGCCCTAGGCTGATAGTGTCCCAGAAAACGTGGTTTTGCTTTTTTTACATTGGTCCATTCTGTAAAACCCTTTCCCCACCATAAATCGTTTTCAGGTATTTCATGAAATTGTGGTAAGTAAAAAGCAATAGTCTTCATTAGTAAGGACTTCCCCCTTCCCCATATGCAATGACTTACTTATTGATAAAAAGCAGCAATTACACAATATAAAACTCTGCTTTTTAACATGAAACTATTTAATCTGATGTTAAATCTTGTCACAAAATAAGGCAAAAAGACCCTAATTATTGTAATTTTCACACATAAAAAACTATATTTTTAATTTTTTTTAGAAAATTATTCAAAAAAACACTTTAAATACAGTTAAGTATTGTATAGTTTTATATGATAGGAGGGGAAAAATATGTCGTTTTTTGGCGAAAAATTCACAAATTTATTGGTAAATTTAGATGTAGCAAGCCTAATTGGAAAAATTAAGCAATACCAAGGGAGATTGGAGGTCTATGAGAAGGAATTTCCATGTACATTAGAAAAGTTGCAAATATCTACTCAACTTCAACATACTAAAGATTTTGTCGCAATGTATAAAAACTTAAAAATAACAAATAAAAGGTTAAAAGAATTAATTACATATGATCTGTCGCCAAAAACAATGATTGAAGATGAAATATCTTGTTACGTAGATGCGCTATCACTCATTCATAATAATTATGAAAAGCTTACTATTGATCCAAACACAATCTTAGAAATACATTTTCAACTTTTTAAATATGCTACTTCAGATAGTGGAACGTGGAGAAAACAGGACATCTTACTTGAAGAACATGAGCAACTTAATTTCTCATTTTATTGCTATCGTCCTTTAACGATTAAAGAAATCCCAGAAGCAGTAAAAAATTTATGTGAGGAATACAATTATTTATTAAATCAAAAAGATATTGATCCACTAATTTTAATTTGTAATTTTGTACTTAATTTTATATGTATTTTTCCTTTTGAATCTGGAAATGGAAGAATGGTACGTCTACTTATATCTTTATTACTATTACAAAGTAAACATTCACTAGTGAAATATATTTCACTAGATAAAATAATAAAAAAATACGAGAGAGATTATTATGATGCCCTATATAAATCTTCAGCAAATTGGCATTTTCAAGAGCACAATGTATCCTTTATATTAAAATGTCTATTACATATTATTCTAGAAGCATATAAAGAACTAGACGTACATATTACAAGTTACCAACTGAAAGGGAACAAAAGCTTTAAAATTAAAGAGTATATATTAAAACAAGAACTCCCTTTTACAAAAGAAGCAATACGGATGGTATTTTCAGATGTTTCACCAAGCACGATCAATAAAGCATTTGCATGTTTACAAGAAGAAAAATTAATTAAACTAATATCAAAAGGCCGTAATGCAGTTTGGACTAAAACAAAAATATAAATAATATCAAAAAAATATAGGGTAATTATTTAACATTAATAATTAAAATATACATATAAATTTATTTCACATACACAATAGATATTTTTACATAATACATAAAAAGAGAATTTGTCGCTACATCATTCATACAACTATTTTTTCTCTATACTTCCGAAAGTCTGATAACAGACTTTATAGGAAGTATTTAAGATATACAAACTAGATATTCAGATTTTATATGCCCATTATTATTTTAGTAATAGGAACGTTTAGCATTTATTCCTCCGTTTCTTTAATAAAAGTAATAGAGAAAATACCTAGATTCAGCTTTAATTCATTAAAAAATTCGATCTCACTTAAGTAAGTGCTGATTAATCTTGTCTCTAATAGCAATAGCTATAAATTCTTCAATAGAGCTATTTGTTTCATTTGTAATTTCTTTCAAGTATTTGTATTCCTTACTTGTAAGTATGACAGACTTCGTTACTGTATTACTATCCAAATATACGCTATGATTCATTCTTGGAACAATTTTCCCTTCTATTATATAAGGCGTTAACTCCTCAATCCATTCCATTTGAATTCCTGGTGGTAATGTAATTAATGATTGACGAATCTCAAAATACCAAAATGTTTCTTCTTCTAAAATCTTTATATTTCTTGGAGATACGTACTGTAATATATTATCGATTATGTGAAAAATATTGTTTCGTAATTGCGCAGATTTAGGAAAACGAAACTTAACAAACCTTTGATGATGACTTCTAGGTTTATCCGACAGTTTATAAGCGGACTCATATCCTGCTTTTAATGCCTCACTAAGTGTCATATTAGTTCCAAATTCATCAAGAACTATAATATCACCACGTTTTGGAATAGAAATAACACGTGCCAATGTATTGCCTTTTACAAACTTTTGAAATAATACTACATTATATTTCTGCGAAAATGTATATATATGATTAGCTTGTTCTACTTGCTGAACAAGTTCACGAACATCCTCCTCCTTCACAAATTTCGTTTGTCGATTACGATGTTCTATTAAAAAATAAACTAACTTTCCTTCTTCTATCCATTTTTCAAGCTGATTTATACTAATATGATACTCTTTACTTGCTTGGTATAAAGTAATCCCCTCAATTTTACGTTCTTCTTTTACTTTTTCTACTTCTTCTCTATTAAATAAAAAACTACCATCTAAACGCCACGTATCCTTATTGATTGGTGTTAGCTTTCCTTGCTTCATTAAATTATTAAAAATAAAGTGACTTATATCTAAATAATCTTTTACTTCATTTGTAGTCATAGTCATTTCATATGCGCTAATCATTCTAATTCCTCCTCACACCTCGTTATTTACATAATAATATTATGTAAATTAAAATTTATAGTATTTACATTTTAAATAAATTATAACATATATCGATATATATATTAGATTGTAAATTAGTTTAATGTCTAATTTAACTTTCTTTTTAAATTTAATTTTATAAAACATTAAACTATATAACAAAAACACTATTTTTAAAAGTAAATAATGACTATAGAAAA